>DASYWL010000149.1:0-6965 GCA_035936055.1 Thermomicrobiales bacterium | reverse complement strand
ACACCACGCCGCATGCCTGCCATCCCCCAGCGCCAGCGCCATGTCGGCAATGTCGTCGAGACGCATCAACGCTGCGGCGAGATGCCCCCCTCGCTCGAAACTGCGCATGGCGTCCCCCATCAGGTCGACAGCGGCACGGTGCTCGCCTTGGAGATGAACGATATGCGCCAAACCCGTGAGCGCGTTGGCGATCTGCGTTCGGTCGCCGATATCTCGCGCGACCATCAGGGCGCTGTCGAGCATTGCCTTCGCCTCGGCCAACTGGCCGCGCTGGCGAAGAATCTCCGCCATTGAGCAGTAGGCGCCCGGGAGATCGCGCTTGTCGTTGAGCTCCTCGATCAGTCTGACAGACGTCTGGATGTGCGACTCCGCGCTGTCGAGATTGCCTTCATGCATGTCGATGTACCCGAGGTTCAACTCGCCGATGGAAAGTCCCCATCGGTCACCTATCGATCGCGATGCCCGCACCGACTCCTCCATAAACTGACGGCCGCGATCCCATTGCCCGCGACTGAGAGCAATCACACCGAAGTTGCAGATCGAGCCCTGCCACAGCCAGGCGTCACCGAGCCGGTCGGCGGTTGCCTGGCTCTCCGAGAGATGCCGCTCGCATTCATCGATTCTCCCGATCATGTGGTAAGCCGTCCCATAACAGGCCAGCGCGAGTGAGAGATGCCACTGCTCGTCGAGCACCTGCAGGATGGCGATCGCCTCCTCAAACGCCTCCAGCGCGTGCGGGACGTCGCCCTGGTGACTGGCGACGATGCCGAGACCGATAAGCGCCTTCGCACGCGCGACTGTGCGGTCTCCACCAGCAGGGAGTGCCAGAAGAATGTCGAACTGCCGGCGTGCCTCGTCATAGAAGCCACGAATCCAGCGGAAGAACCAGAGCGAACCGGTCAGGTCGAGCGCCTCCTCGATCCGCTCCCGCTCCGTCAGCCACCCGACCACCCGCCGGATGTTGTCATGCTCCTGCGCGAGGCGATCGAGCCACTCCACCTGCTCCGGCCCGGCCATCCGCGGCTCAGCCTTTCGTGCAAGCTCCAGCACCCACGCCGCATGGGCCTCCCGTGCCGCCGTCAGCTCGCCGGCAGCCTCCAGCTGGCCGGCACCGAATTCCCGCACGACCTCGAGCATGCTGAATCGGTAGCCGTCCGGTCCCTGCTCGCGTCGTCGTACGAAGCTGTGCTCAACCAACTCGAGCAATGGTGCGTGGGCGTCGTCGGCGCCCGCAGCAGTTGCGATCGCCTCTGCCGCATTGAACGAAAACCCACCGACGAATACCGAAAGCCAGCGAAAGAGTCGCTGTGCGTCCGGACCGAGCAGGTCATACCCTCAGGCCATCGCGGCGCGCATGGTCTGGTGTCGGGGTGGCGCGTCCCGTCGGTCAGTACGTAGGTCGGTGAGCCGGTCGCCAAGCCGCTCCAGCAGCTGCGCGGGTTGCAGCAGACGCGCTTGCACCGCGGCGAGTTCGATCGCGAGGGGCAGACCATCAAGCATGCGGCAGATCTGCGCGACCCCCTCCACGTTGCCAGTCGTCAGCCGCGCTCTCGGCGATGGTCTCGAGGCGAGCTTCGGGTCCGCTTCGGTCCTCGGGCAGTGCCAACGGGTCGACCGGGAATCGATGCTCGCCAGCAATGCGCAGTGGCACGCGGCTGGTCGCCAATGCCGAGACCCTCGGGCACTGCTCGAGCAGGGCAACGACCCATGGTGCAGATTGCTCGGCGAGATGTTCGAGGTTGTCGAGCACCAGCAGCACGTGGCGATCTCGCGGCGCCTCAGACACGAGCTCCTCGGCGGGCCGGTCGGTCAGGAGCTGGAGCCCGAGCGCGCTCGCCATCGCGGAAGGCACCAAGGTGGGATCCGGTACGGCGGCAAGGGCGACAAAGCAGGCGCCGTGGGCGAAGTGCTCCTGCATGCGCAGCGCGACTTCCCGCACGAGCCGAGTCTTGCCGATCCCTCCAGGGCCGGTGAGCGTCACCAGCCGGACTTCCCCACGGTCCAGCTGCGCGACAACGGCATCGATTTCCGCATCACGGCCGAGGATCGACGTCAGCGGAGCGGCGACGTGCCACCCACCTGCCTGCTTGCCGGGATACAGATGGAGGTGGAGAGGCTCCGGTGATCCGGAGAGAGGTTGGTCAATGCGACAACCAATCGCTTTCGTATCCAAACGGCACCGTGCCCCGCCTGCCATCATGCCGGTCGTGCGCTCCTAGGTCAAGCGGTGCACCATCGGGCCGTACCGGTGTGGGTCACGCCGCGAAGCGAAAACCGTGAGGCAGTGCCGCGACACACGACGGACCCGGCTCCTAACGGGAGCCGGGTCGGACCAGAGGGCCTGTCGCCTGTCGTCTACTCTAGCGGTACTTGTAGCAGACGTAGCAGTAGTTGCTGGAGTTGCCTCCGTCGAAGCTGCTGCTCGGTTTCCGGTCCTCGAGCAAGTCGATCTGGTATTGATCCCATGACCGCTCAACGACAGCCGGCGCTCCGCTCTCGCCTGATCTGCGGTCGTCGACGAGGGGACCTGTGCGACCAGCTGCTGCGGGTGGCACAAGCAGGGTCAGGGCGAGCAGGAACGACGTAACTGCGATGGAGAGGGCACGAAACGCGGATCGCTCGCGGTTGGAGAAATGACGGTACATCATGGCACAACTCTCACAACGGCCATTGGCCGGACCAACGGTTCCGGGTGGTGCAAATCCGGAATCCTCCCTTGGGTGTTCCCATCCAACCGTGCTCATCATGCCGGATCGCATGCACCAGCACATCGGCCAATGTACGGATTCCACAACGCGCCGGTGATGCGGCTGATTGCATAAACTGCGTATCGGCCTCCACCGTACTGCGAGCACAGCCGGTCCCACCGCTCAACTGGTCGTTCGGAGGTTTCACGCCATGCACGTCGAAGAGGCACGATCGATCGCCCGTCGGTGGCTCGCCGAGCAGGCTGCGCCTCTCCCCGGCTTCCGGGGCGCGCTCTGGCACGGCTCGATCCTGACCATTCCCGATGACGCGCCGCTCGATCCCGCCAGCGACGTCGACCTGATGGTGGTCTTTGACACGCCACCCGCCGACCTGCGGCCCGGCAAGCAGCCGGTCGAAGGCGTGCTGCTCGACCTCACCGTGCTGCCGTGGGCAGACATTCGGGACCCCGAATCCGTGCTCGCCAACCACCAGCTCGCACCGAGCTTCCGCTCGCCCGAGCTGCTCGCCGACCCAGACGGCACACTGGGGGCTCTGCGCGACACCATCGCCCGGGAGTTCGCGCGGCGGCCGTGGGTCGAGCGACGTGTCGAAGCCGCTGCCGGCAAGATCGGCGACTCCCTGGGACGGATCGGCCCATCCGCTCCCTTCGCGGAGAACACGATGTCCTGGCTCTTCGGCACCGGCATCACCACACATGTGCTGCTGGTCGCCGGGCTCCGCAACCCGACGGTCCGAAAGCGCTACATCGCTGCTCGGGAGCTGCTTGTGAGCACAGGAATGCCCTCCGTCCATGAGGAGCTGCTGGGCCTGCTGGGCAGCAAGGAGCTGTCTCCGGAACGGATCCGTCACCATCTCGACACCGTCGAGCCGGCGTTCGACGCAGCGGTGTCGGCCATCCGCACGCCGGTGCTGTTCCCCGCCTCCGACCTGAGCCCGGCGGCCCGCCCGATCGCCATCGATGGCAGCCGGTCGATGATCGCCGCCGGCGACCACCGGGAAGCCGTGTTCTGGATCGCTGTGACCTGGGCGCGTTGCATGCAGGTCCTCCACGCCGACTCCCCGGAGCTGGAGACACGCTTCGGTCCGGCCTTCCGCGGCATGCTCGCCGACCTCGGCATCCAATCGGTCACCGACATGCAATCCCGCGCCGCCGAGATCCAGGCTGCCCTCCCCCACCTCCGGGCGACTGCCCACGAGATCATGGATGTGATACCGAAGATCGAGGACTGACTACGGCAACATCGATCCGGCTCGACGAAAAAGGCTTCCCGATCTTCTTGACGGCGCCTCCTCGTGTGTCGCCTGCGCAGAACGTTGACGGTGTGTTGACGCACCGTGGGCACGGTTGGATCAGATGGGAGCCATGGACGGCTTCATCACAATGCCGGGCAACGCCGCGCACTGCCACGTCGCGACCGCCCCGGCCCGGGATCTTTTCGACACCGTCGTCTCATCACCAGGAGGCCCAATGGCCGTTGTCAGCAAGGATGTTTTGGCCGATGCACCTGTCCTGCGATCACCGAGTGCCCGTCGCACCGACCGCCGGACCGTCCCGCACCGCCGTCTCACCCGCATGCGATCACGCGACGTACGGACTGCTACAAGACCGACTACGGCACCGGTTCTGCTTGCCGTCATCACCGATAGCCCAAGGGCTGGTGCGCTGCGGGACAATCTCAACCGGCGCTACGCTCCCGACTACCGAGTTCGTGTGGCCACATCCGTCCCGCTGGCTGACGCCATACTGCAGCGTTACCGAGACGAAGGGATCGAGGTTGCGCTGGTGCTGGCCGACTTCCGGCTGGCTGGCGCCAACGGTATCACGTTTCTCGCCGGTATCCGCCCGTGTCACCCCCGAGCGAGGCGCGCGCTCCTCACGACACTCGGCGACCATGAAGCCGCCACGCCGATTCACCAGGCGATGGCCCTCGGACAGCTCGACCTGATCGTCTCCTGGCCATGGGAGTCGCCGGAGGAATCGCTCTATCCGCGGGTGAGCGAAGCCCTTGCCACATGGTGGCATACCAACCGGCCAGCGTTCGAGCGGGTCCGCGTGATCGGCAAGCAGTGGGATCCTCAGAGCCACTTCCTCCGCGACATGGGCAAGCGCAACGGCGTACCCTTCGGCTTCTACGGCGCTGACTCCACGGTGGGCTGCCACATGCTGCGCGAGATGGAAGCGGAAGGACTCGAGCTTCCGGTAGTGTCCATCGACGGCAAATACTCGCCAATCCGTCGCTCACTGACATCGCGGACGTGCTCGGCGCCACGACGAAGGTGCCCGAGGAAGTCTGCGACGTCGCCATCATGGGCGCCGGCCCCGCCGGCTTGGCGGCAGCCGTCTACGCCGCATCGGAAGGGCTGCGGACCGCCGTCTTCGAACCGGTCGCGCTCGGCGGGCAGGCGGGCATGAGCTCGATGATCCGCAACTACCTCGGCTTTCCGCTCGGCATCAGCGGCGAGGAGATCACCAAACGGGCCCACGAACAGGCGCTGCACTTCGGCGCGACAGTGGTGCACACCCATGCTGCCGTGGCGCTTCGCGCCGAAGGCGACCTGCGCGTGGTGACCATGTCGAATGGGGCTGAGGTGCGTGCCCGGACAGTGGTGCTGGCAACAGGGGTCGCCTACCGGCGATTGGAAGCCCCCGCGCTGCATCGACTGATCGGTGCCGGCGTGTTCTATGGCGCAGCCACGACCGAGGCGCGAGCGCTGTCGGGCGAAGACGTCTACGTCGTCGGCGCGGGCAATTCGGCCGGACAAGCTGCACTCCACCTCGCGGAGTTCGCGCGCCAGGTGACGCTCGTGGTCCGTGGAGAGTCCCTCGCCCGCAGCATGTCCACCTATTTGATCAAGCAGATCTGCGCGACGCCGAATATTGCCGTGCGGCTGCGCACCCAGGTCGTGGACGGCAATGGCACGTCCCGGCTCGAACAGCTGGTGCTGCAGGACGCCGACGGGGTGAGATTTGCGGTGTCAGCGCGGGCACTGTTCGTGCTCGTCGGCGCTCGCCCACGCACGGAGTGGCTGGACGGCAGCGTGCATCGCGACGCAGGCGGCTACATCGTCACCTGCCACGACCTCGATCAGCAGATCAGCGGCATCACCGCCTCATGGCCGCTGGATCGGCTCTCGCTCCCGATGGAGACGAGCATGCCGGGCGTCTACGCCGTCGGGGATGTCCGCCACCAGTCGGTCAAGCGGGTTGCCTCTGCCGTCGGCGAGGGCGCAATCGCCGTCTTCTCGATCCACCGGTACCTCGCGGAGCAGTCAGCTCGCCGATGACCGGCTCGATTCATTCGGCGGTACGGACCGGCCGCGACCGGTGGATCGCGAAACAACCGTATCGTCATCACATGGGCGCCGGGCAGGTCGAGACTTCACCTGCCCGGCGTGGCGTCGTTGTACTCAGGGGAAAACGGATGCTACCGCTCGCTCGACTCCCCTCTGCGCACGCACCAAACGTCTATGCCGTGACTTCCTCCTTCGCCTCGTTCCAGGCCTCCATGCCGCCGACCATGCTGGCCAGCTTCTGGAATCCAGCATCCTTCATCAGGGTCGAGGCGACCATCGACCGATAGCCCGAGCCACAGACGACCACGATGTCCGCATCCTTCGGCAGGTTCGGCATGTCGCCCTGCGTGATCTCACCGGCGTAGTGGTGCTTCGCGCCCGGGATGTGTCCCTCCTCGTACTCGCTGTCGCTGCGCACATCGAGAATGATCGGTGCGCCCGGCGTTCCCACGACCTCGCTGACCTGTTCGACAGTCACCTCGCCGATCGTGTCGAGCTCGCGGCCTGACTGCTTCCAACCCTCGACGCCGATCAGGTATCCGGCTACGCGGTCCAGTCCGATGCGCTGCAGCATCAGCCGTGCCTGCTCGTACTCCTCGCGGCCGTCAACAATCAGGACGATGTCGCCTTCATACGGGGCCAGCCAGCCCATCCAGGTGGTCATGTTGTTATCGGCGCCAGCGAAGACCGATCCGGGGATATACCCCTTCGCGACCTCGCCCTTCTCGCGGGCATCGACGATCATCGCGCCCTCGGCCTGTCGGGCTGCCACGGTCCCGGGATCGAGCTCCTCGCCCGCCGGGAGCTGCGTGATCGGCCCGGCGCCAGCCTTGTTGACCTTCTTGAGCTCCGGATAGTAGGTCGGCGCGCTCGGCATGCCGCCCATCACCGCCTCCTTGAACTCGTCGGCGGTCTCCGGCTGGAACGCGTAGTTCTCGCGCTTCTCGCGACCGATCGTGGTC
>DASYWL010000148.1:0-5390 GCA_035936055.1 Thermomicrobiales bacterium | reverse complement strand
GACATGAGCAACGAGCAGCCAGACGAATGGATGACCGTGCAGGAGGTCGCGAGCGATCTCAAGGTCAACGAGGAGACCGTCCGCCGCTGGATCCGGAACGGCGAGCTGGACGTTCTCGCGCTGGGCACGAGCAACCGAGCGGGCTATCGCATCCGCAAGCGGGCATTGGACACGTTCATCGCGGAGCGCTACGGCCCGAAGGGAAAAGCCGCAGCCTAGATGAGCCCTAGGCTGCGGCTTCTTGGAACCCCTCGATCCGGCGGAGTCAGCGTCGGATGAGGCGCGGTCAGAGTATACCGCTCGCGGTCCTGGCGACCTAGGCTCCCGATCCCAGGGGAGCCGGTTGCGCGATCTGGCCGTTACCCGGAAGACAGCCGCGCCCGTGGGCTAGGCATCCCTAGGCATCACGAGAGATTTTCGCCACCGACCAACGGAGGCCGATCGGTGCACCCGCACCAGCTCCGTCAGCCGGGGGTCGAATTCGGCGGAGAATCTACCGATCCGGGGATCAACATGATCTACCTGCCGTCCGAGACCGTCGAGAAGCTGGACAACGGCGAGACCGACACCGGGGACGACGGCGAAGCCCCGGACCAGGGCGAGGATACGTCGGGAACCACGGCGCTGCCGGAGACAGGCACCGGCGCGACAGCGCTCGGTTCACGTCACCAGTTCGACGCGATGATCCTGCTGGTTGCGGCACTGGACCTGTTGGGTGCCGCTTGCGTGACACGCCGATTGCCCGCGCGCTGACCCTTTGTCGGTATGCCGGTGTCATGGACTGAACGCCACGTCAACGGGCGTGGACTTCGAAGTCCATACCCGTTTCGCGTTGGGTCGGTGGCGTGGGATGTGCTGAATATTGCCTTGTCGCTACCTGTATCGACGCGAAATGCGACAAACGGAGGCAGACATGGCACTTCCATTCCAGGACCGACGTGAAGCCGGGAAGGCGCTGGCGCAGGACCTGAACGACCTGCGCGGGCGGGACGACGTGATCGTACTCGGGCTGCCCCGCGGCGGCATCCCGGTCGCCTACGAGGTCGCCATGGCGGTCGACGCACCGCTGGACGCCTACATCGTGCGCAAGCTCGGCGTGCCATGGCACGAGGAGTTGGCGATGGGTGCGATCGCCAGCGACGGCGTGAAGATCCTCAACGAGGAGATTGTCAAGGGGGAAGGCGTCAACGAGGACGCGATCGAGGCGGTGGTGGCCCGAGAGACCAGCGAGCTGCGACGCCGCGAGCGGCTCTACCGGGGCACGCAGCCCCCGCCCGACGTGAAGGACCGCACGGTGGTGCTGGTCGATGACGGACTCGCCACCGGCACGACCATGCGGGCGGCGGTGCAGGCTGTCCAGCAGCTTGGACCACGCAGTGTCATCGTGGCCGTCCCGGTGGCGGCGCCGTCAGTGGTGCGCTCCTTCGAGGGAATGGTCAACCGGATCGTCGCCAGCGCCACGCCGGAGCACTTCTACGCGCTTGGGCTCTGGTACCAGGACTTCACCCAGACCACCGACCAAGAGGTGCGCGACCTGCTGGCGAAGGCGGCCGAGCGGGAGGATGTGGCATTGCCGGTCCGCTCTGCCGGCGCGAACCGATCGCCGGGGTCGCCGCCGCTACGGGACACCATCGCGCAGCAGGCGACCCCACTCAGCGGAGACGCGCGCGAGTACGACCGGCTGCTCGACGACATCGGCGACGCGCGCCTGGTGC
Source organism: Thermomicrobiales bacterium (assembly GCA_035936055.1). Lineage (GTDB taxonomy): Bacteria > Chloroflexota > Chloroflexia > Thermomicrobiales > UBA6265 > JACCVC01. The sequence continues at coordinate 3,675 of DASYWL010000148.1, read as the reverse complement.
TGATCGGCGAGGCGTCACACGGCACCGAGGAGTTCTACCGGGAGCGCGCGGTCATCACGCAGCGGCTGATCGAGGAGCGCGGGTTCCATGCAGTGGCAGCCGAGGCTGACTGGCCGGACGCCTTCCGCGTCAACCGCTACGTCCGCGATGTCAGCGACGACCGCTCGGCGGTCGAGTCGCTGAACGATTTCCAGCGCTTCCCACAGTGGATGTGGCGCAACACGGTGGCCCGCGACTTCATTGTCTGGCTGCGAACGCACAATGACGAGCAGCAGAACGACCGCCAACGAGCCGGGTTCTATGGGCTCGATCTCTACAGCCTCAGCGCGTCCATTCAGGCAGTGATCGACTACTTGGACCAGACCGACCCGGAGGCCGCCGCCCGCGCGAGGGCACGGTACGCCTGCTTCGACCAGTTTGCCGACGACGCGCAGTCGTACGGCTACGCGGCAAGCCTGGGCGTAGCGGAGTCGTGCGAGGACGAGGTCGTCAACCAGCTGCTGGAGATGCAACGGCAGGCGGCCGATGTCGCCCAACGTGACGGGCAGCGCGCCGAGGACGCCTTTTTCTCCGCCGAGCAGAACGCCCGGCTGGTTCGCAACGCCGAGACCTACTACCGGTCGATGTTCCGGGGCCGGGTGTCGTCGTGGAACCTGCGTGACTCCCACATGGCGGATACGCTCGACGAGCTGCTGGAGTACCTGACCGAGCGCCACGGCGAGCCGGCAAAGATCGTGGTCTGGGCGCACAACTCCCATCTGGGTGACGCCCGCGCGACGCAGATGGGCCGCGCCGGCGAGCACAATCTCGGCCAGCTGGCCCGCGAGCGGCACGGGGACGACGCCTACCTGATCGGACAGACGACACACCACGGCACGGTCGCGGCGGCCAGCGACTGGGGCGACCCGGCCGAGCGCAGGCGGGTACGCCCGGGCCTGCCCGACTCGATCGAGAAGCTCTTCCACGACGTCGAGCACGACGACTTCCTGCTCTTGCTGCGGAGCGCCGACGAGCGTCTGAACGACCGGCGCTTGGAGCGGGCGATCGGCGTGATCTACCGGCCGGAGAGCGAGCGCGTCAGCCACTACTTCGAGGCGCGGCTGCAGGACCAGTTCGATGCGGTGCTGCATTTCGACGAGACGGCCGCGCTGGAGCCGCTCGAGCCGACGGAGGAGTGGGCGCGCGGCGAGGCCCCGGAGACGTTCCCGTTCGCGGGCGAGCCGATCCCGGGCGGCCGCCGATCGGTGTGACCTCCGAACACGTGGGGAGTGACCAGCGATGTGGTGGCAGGATCTGCTCTGGGGCTTCTGGAACGGCATCACGGCATGGATCGTCCTGATCGCGCACGTGTTCGGCTGGTGGGACCACTTTCCGCTCTACGATGTCGCTCGGAGCGGCAACTGGTACGACTTCGGATTCCTGCTGGGCACCGGATCGCCGTTCCTGGGGACATTCGGTGGCAGCAGGGCGTCTCGCACGTAGGAGGGCACCACAATGGCGGCAACACCAACGCTCGATGTCGTGATTCCGGTCGGGCGCGCCGTGCTGCGCGGCATGCTCGCGGTGCCGGAGGGGGCACAGGGGATCGTCGCCTTCGCGCACGGCAGCGGCAGCAGCCGGTTGAGCCCGCGCAATCAGGAGGTCGCGCGCTCGCTGCAGGCGGCGGGGTTCGGGACGCTGCTCTTCGATCTCCTCACCCAAGACGAAGCGGTCGTCGACGAGCGTACGCGCGAGCATCGCTTCGACATTCCGCTGCTCGGCGAGCGGATGGTGGCCGCGATTGACTGGCTCGGCGAGCAGGGAGGAGCGGCGTCGCTGCCGATCGGCCTGTTTGGTGCCAGCACGGGGGCCGCGGCGGCGCTGGTCGCCGCGGCGGAACGACCGGACGACGTTGCGGCAGTGGTCTCGCGCGGAGGGCGCCCCGATCTCGCGGGCGAGGCGCTCACCCGGGTTGCGGCGCCGACCCTGCTGATCGTCGGCGGGCATGACGCCCCGGTCATCGGCATGAACGAGTCGGCGCAGGCGCGGCTGCGGGGCGAGTCGCGCCTGGTGATCGTGCCCGGCGCCACGCACCTGTTCGAGGAGCCCGGCACGATGGAGCAGGTCACCGACCACGTAATCCGCTGGTTTGGGGAACACCTGCGGTGAGGACTACCGGCATGCTCGCCATCACTGCTGCAAAACCTCCATCACGTAAAAGGGCGCCTCGCGAAGAGTTTCGCGAGGCGCCCTGGTGTCGATGACAATCTACCTGCCGGGGCGAACCACCCGGTGGAAGATGCCGAACAGCAGGAAGGTCGGTGGCCACTGCCCGACGAACAGGGCCCAATGATCCTTGTCGGCGATCTTCAGTGCCGCGGAGATCCCGATCGAGGCCAGCGCTAGCCAGTACCACGTCTGCTCGGGCACGCTGTCCGTGACCCGAAAGTACTCCTGTTGCGCCTCACCGGCCTGCTGGGTTGCGTTGCTACTCATGCACGTTGCTCCTTTACCGATAAATTGACGACCTTGGTCCCATCGACCTGCTGTGGTGTAATGCATGAGGTGTGCCGCTGATATCGCCGAAATGTGCAAGTGCATCACTCCCTTGGCCCGCCGTCCGGCACGATCGATGTCGATAGGTGGGTGGGTTGGCCCTTATGGATTGTCGCCGTCCAGAGTCAGCGTCATGAGATTGAGCACGCGGCCGGCCATCAGGGTCGACTCGCGACTGCCAGTGACGACAGCACCCTGCAAGGCATAGAACGGCTCGGCGTTGGGATCAGCCTCCAGCGTGACCGCTCGGTACCCCTCTCCTCGCGCATAGGCGATTGCCTCATTCCACAGTCGCTGCCCGAGACCCTGACGAATCGCCCAGGCGTCGATGAAGAGCGAGACTAGCTCGAGTGTTGTATCGCTCTCGCGACGGAGGTGGGCGAACCCGGCAAGGCGAGCGCCTCGCTCGATTACGACGACATGGTCGCGCGCGATCTGCTCGGGCGTGACCGTCAGTTCGGGGCGGACAGTTTCCATGAAGTGGTCGTCGTAGCCCCACCAGGCTTTCGACCGCATCGCGATCCCGGTCAGCTCGCCGGCCTCGTCAGGACGCGCTGGTCGGATCGTTGGATCGTCATGGCGTTCGTTCATGTCGCTGCTGCCTGATCCCATCGTCCCTGCTCCGCTGCGCGAGCTTGCCCTGTACTTTAAGAGACCATACTGCCATTCCATGACGATCGATTGCCCGATAGCCCCGTCGCTGCTACCGTGGTGCATCGATTCCTGTCCCGTCCACACCGGAGGCGATGAACGATGGCAACCAGCGAAGATCAGCTGCTGACCACGCTGCGGGAGAAGCTCTACGTGCCGGTTGTCTCCGATGTGCTGGATGCGCTGGGCTATCTCGACCGGGCGATGCGCGCCGATCTCCGTCCGCTCAAGCCACACATGCGGATCATCGGGCGGGCGCATACGGTGCTGACCACCGACGTCTATAAGCGCCCGGAGGAGCCCTACAAACTCGAGATCGAGTCGGTCGACGCGCTGGAGCCGGGGGATGTAATGGTGGTGTGCACCAATGGCTCGACACGGACCTGCTTCTGGGGCGAACTACTCTCAACGGCGGCGGTGGCCCGCGGGGCGACCGGCTGCGTGATCGACGGCCACACCCGCGACGCGCTGCGCATCATGGAGATGGAC
>DASYWL010000147.1:0-10719 GCA_035936055.1 Thermomicrobiales bacterium | reverse complement strand
CGCTCCAGCAGCTCGCTTTCCAGCGGGGATCCCACCGGAAAGACGCGCACCGGCACACGCTGGGGCTCCAGCCACACCCGCTGGAACATCACCCATTGATCGAGCGAGGAAATGATCCCGGCCTCCAAGACCTCCACGAGTCGCTCCATCCCGACCGCCATGTCGGCCCTGACGTCCGATGTGCGCTCGATATGGAACGGCTCGCTGATCGTTAGCTCGTGTCCCCTCGCGACACGGCGCGTGAAGACGGGAATGAGCGGCGCGCCCGTCTCCCGTGCGATGCGCACCGGTCCCGGGGGGAGCGTCGTCTGGCGGCCCATGAAGACCACGTCCTGGCCGTTCTGAAAGAAGTCCCGGTCGGTGACGAAGACGGCGAACTCGTTGCGACGCACGGCCTTCATGACCTTACGAATGCCGGATGGAGTCGGCTCGACCAGCGTGGCGCCGCGCGAGGCGCGCAGCCAGCTGACCCCGTCGAAGATGAACCGCGACGTCGTACGCCCGGTCACCACCGTCAGCTTGTAGCCCCGGACCGTGAGCACCTGGCCGATGTAGTCGATGCTACCGACGTGGCCGCTGACGAGAATACCGCCCTTCCCGGCCTCCAGTACGCGATCGAGCGTCTGCCATGATCCGCTCACGAGCCGTACCGAGGTCAGGAAGCTGCGAGCGGGCTGGCGAGGTGTGATGATGAGGTCCATGAAGTTGCGGGCGCTGGTCCGGAAGATCGAGGGAACCAGCGGCTCCGGGTCCATCCGCGCGTCGCCAATGTAATCAAGCACGGTCTGGACGTTGTCCCGAACGTTGTCTGGGTAGGTGTTGCTGATCCGATAGAAAAGATCACCGGAGTGGTCGGCAATCCAGCCACGAATGGGACCGGGGATCAGCCAGAAAACCCAAGAGAACCCGATGGCGAGCGTCACGCTCAGCAGATACCGGAACTCCTGCCGCTCTTCCTGTCGGAACTCGCGGACGGCCTGTCGGACCGTCCCTCTGTCATTCGGCACAGCTTCCCCAGGTCACGAACGTATCACGGCCATTTCATGCAGACAGCGGCTGCTCGGCATCGCCCTGGATGTGCGCCCAGGCATCGACGATGACCGGTACCCCTCTGACGATAGTGAGTATCACCGCCGCCCAGACCAGGCCCCAGCCAAGCCACAAATACCAGCGCTGGTCGTAAAGCGTGCCGAGGAAGGTCCCGCCGGTGTCGAGGCGCTCCTTTCCGGCAAGACCGGTGAGAAAGACGAACCCCGCAGCCTTCGCCCAGCCGAAGAAACTCCGCATGAACCGGCCAGCGGTCAGCCACTCGGTGAACGCGGACTTCATCATGTTGTTCTTGCCGAATGGCGTCTTCCCTTCCGCGTAGGACATCGAGCGCACTCCATCGACGATGAACCCTCGGGTGAGCACCATGAGTGGTATCCAGACCGGGATGAGATCGAGGTCCGAGAAAATGACCCACAGCGCGTTCTCGACGATGCGGTCGCCGAGTATGTCGAACACGGCGCCGAAGGTCGATGTCGATCCGCGCTTCCGCGCCACCCATCCGTCCAGGCCATCGCTGGCGAAGACGATGATGATGAGCATCATGCTTGCAGTTACCACTTGGACGTTACCGACGTAAATCAGCCAAATCACAACGAAGAGCAGGATCAGGCGTGCCACGGTTATGAGGTTGGCCAAAGCGCGTCTACCCCTTCGTTGCCATCGGCTGCAGCCGGGCTCGCCACGCCCCGACCTGCCAGTTCCTGGCACCTCTCACGTGCCAGGATTATCCCCTACGCGGGCGTTGTGGCTCAACTTACGGCCGGATGGGCCGCTTCTCCTGTAGCAGGCCGCACCAACATTGACATCGGTCGTATCAAGAAGTATTATTCCTGCATATGGTTGGACGACAGGAGTCATACGCGCATGGCATCTCGATATTCAGAACCCCTTTTCGTCATCAGCGTGGCGGCGCGGCTCGTGGAGATGCATCCGCAGACGCTGCGCAAGTACGAACGTGAGGGGCTGATCGCCCCGTCGCGAACCGCGGGCAATCTGCGGCTCTACTCTGACGAGGACATTGAACGGCTCCGGCAGGTCAAGTACCTGGTGGAGACACGCGGCCTCAACCTGGCCGGCGTGCAGCTCGCTCTCGAGTTGACGCAATCGCTTCGCAAGCTCCGCGCGAGCATGGGTCGATCACCGGACAGCCGGGCGTGGACGGACGACCTCGATCGGATTCTGGTCGAGCTTGGTTTTGTTGAGCAGCAGCAGGTTCGAGAGAACGCGCGGCGCCGGTAGCCGCGGGAACGATTTCGCTCCACGAGTCAACGCTGACCCTGAAGGAGAAGACAACCAGATGGCAACGGACCAGAACTTCACGGAAAAGGCCCGGCAGGCGATTATCGCCGGGCAGCAAATCACGCAGGAGAAGAATCTCGCCCAGTACGAGCCGGAGGCGCTGCTGGTCGGGCTTGTCGACCAGCCCGACGGAATTGTGCCGCAAATCCTGCAGCGACTGAACCTTGACCCCGCTGTGGTGCTCCAAGAGGCGAACGCATTGATCGACCGCGCTCCGAAGCTGCAGTACAGCGCAGAGGCCGTGGTCAGCCAGGCGCTCCGCAAGGCGCTTCAGGACGCCGAGCGCCAGGCGCAGCAGTTCGGTGACGAGTTCATCAGCACAGAGCACCTGCTGCTGGGCATTCTTGGAGGCGACCGCACGCAGGCGGCCTCCCTTCTGAACCGGCTAGGAGCAGACCGGGATCGAGTGCTGGGCGCGCTGACCGAGATCCGCGGCAACCAGCGCGTGACCGATGAGAACCCGGAGAATACCTACCAGGCACTCGAGAAGTACGGGCGCGATCTGACCGAGCTTGCCCGTGACGGCAAGCTCGATCCCGTTGTCGGTCGTGATGACGAGATTCGGCGCGTCATTCAGGTGCTCTCGCGCCGAACCAAGAACAACCCGGTGCTCATCGGCGAGCCGGGCGTCGGCAAGACCGCGATTGCCGAGGGCCTGGCGCAGCGTATCGTGCGCGGCGATGTGCCCGAGGGACTGAAAGACAAGCGAATCATTTCTCTCGACCTCGGTGCACTTGTGGCAGGCGCGAAGTTCCGCGGCGAGTTCGAGGAGCGCCTGAAGGCCGTCCTCAAAGAGGTTCAGTCGAGCGAGGGCCAGGTCATCCTCTTCATCGACGAGCTGCACACCGTCGTCGGGGCCGGGGCCGCCGAGGGCTCGATGGATGCTTCCAACATGCTCAAGCCGATGCTGGCGCGCGGCGAGTTGCACGCGATCGGCGCGACGACTCTGGACGAGTACCGCAAGCACATCGAGAAGGACGCCGCGCTGGAGCGGCGCTTCCAGCCGGTGCTGGTCGGCGAGCCCACTGTCGAGGACACGATCTCCATCCTTCGCGGTCTCCGCGAGCGGTATGAGGTGCACCACAAGGTGAAGATCCTTGACTCGGCGTTGGTTGCGGCGGCAACGCTCTCCGACCGGTACATCACCGAGCGTTTCCTGCCCGACAAGGCGATTGATCTCGTCGACGAGGCCGCGTCCCGTCTCCGGATGGAGATCACCTCGATGCCAGTGGAGCTTGATGAGGCCGAGCGGCGCATCATGCAGCTTGAGATCGAGCGCGAGGCACTCCGCAAGGAGACTGATCAGGCGTCGAAGCAGCGGCTCGAGGCACTCGAGGAGGAGCTCGCGAACCTCAAGGAGGAGCGCGATGCGCTTCGCTCCCGCTGGGACCAGGAACGCCAAGCCATCATCGCAATCTCCGAGCTGCGTGATGAGATGGACCACCTCCGGGTGGAAATTGAGCAGGCGCAGCGAAATTACGATTACAACCGCGCTGCCGAGCTGCAGTACGGTCGGGCCAAGGAGCTCGAGCAGAAGCTCCAGGAGGAAGAGGCTCGGCTCGCTCGACTTCAGTCGAGTGGCAAGCTGCTCAAGGAGGAGGTCGACGCCGAGGACATCGCCGAGGTCGTCAGCCGCTGGACCGGCGTTCCCATCAGCCGCCTCATGGAGGGCGAAATCGAGAAACTGGTCCACATGGAAGACCGCCTTCACGCCAGGGTGATCGGGCAGGACGAGGCGATCGAGGCCGTGTCCAACGCCATCCGGCGTTCACGGGCCGGGCTCTCCGATCCGAATCGGCCGATGGGCAGCTTCATCTTCCTGGGACCGACCGGCGTCGGCAAGACGGAGCTGGCGCGTGCTCTGGCGGAGTTCCTCTTCGACAGCGACCAGGCAATGGTGCGGATCGACATGTCCGAGTACATGGAGAAGCACGCCGTCAGCCGGCTCATTGGAGCGCCTCCGGGGTACGTCGGTTACGACCAGGGTGGACAGCTGACGGAAGCGATTCGCCGCCGGCCCTACAGCGTGATCCTTTTCGATGAGATCGAAAAGGCGCATCCGGATGTATTCAACATCCTGCTGCAGGTGCTGGATGATGGTCGCCTGACGGACGGCCAGGGCCGGGTGGTGAATTTCACCAACACGGTGGTCATCATGACGAGCAACCTGGGCTCGCAGGCGATCATGCAGATGAACGAGAGCAACGCGGGCGAGATTCGCGCCAAGGTCATGGACGCGCTCCGCGCCAACTTCCGACCCGAGTTCCTCAACCGCATCGACGAGACGATCATCTTCACGCAGCTCTCTCGGGAGGAGATCGCCGAAATCGTCGAGCTGCAGCTCGATCAGATCCGCAGTCGCCTTGGTGACCGGAACATGGATCTGCAGGTAACCGAGGAGGCCCGGGACCTGCTCGCGACGCTCGGATATGACCCGGCGTTCGGTGCTCGGCCCCTCAAGCGCGTGATCCAGAAGCGCGTGCTCGACCCGCTAGCGCTCGCCCTGCTGAGCGGCGCGCTTCACGAGGGGGAAACTATTACCCTCGGCGTCGAGGACAACGACTTCATCCTGCGCGGCCAGCTCACCGAGGCGCCGGTCGTCGCCTGACATTCATCAATCCATCAGCCAGCCTCCACTCCCGGGTGCGAACCGGGAGTGGGGGTTCATTCTTTGGCGCATGGGTCTGCTCGGGACCGGATATACTGCGAGATGAAACGGCTGTACCTGTCCACGGGCCGCGCGACGGCGGCCATAACGGAGGACTCACGGTGGAAATTCTGGCAGAACTGCTCAAGGTGGTCGCCACGCTGGGCGTGTTCGTCGTCGTCGCCTTGCTCACGGCAGCACTGTTCATCATCATTCTCGCCATGGCGACCGGCATCGACCGAAACATTTAGCCAGGGGAGGACCGGAATACCTGACAGCTTCTGTTGACCGCATCGTCCGCGCCCGGTACCATTGGCTGTCGGGTCCCTGTTTGGAAAACGGCAAGACGTGGCGATTGTGGCCGCCTATCACCGGCGAGGAGATCTCTGTGCAGAGTCGAACCCATACGCTGACTGTTGGCTTCTCTGTAGCGCATTGGATGATGCTACTGGTCGCATTCGCCCTGGTGAGCGCGCTCATCGTGCCGCTCGCTCCAGCGAGCGCGCAGACGTTTGTGACAAACGAACCTGTCGATATCGTGCCGGAGACTGCTTACGTGTATGTCGAGGCGAACCTCGACACGTCCACCGAGCAGGGGGCGCTCGCGGCGGACCTCCTGCAGCGCGCCGGCCTTGCCGACTTGCTCGAGGAGGAGGCAGGTACCGACGAGATCCCGGAGGGCCTTCACGTGGCCTTTGTCCTGACAAGCATTCCGGACCTTGAGGCACTCGACGAGGTGGGCGATGTCACGACCGACCCGATGGCAGTCACCAAGTCATTCGACGGGGGGGGATTCGCGGTCATCGTGTCCAGCGAAGGCTCCGAGCAGTTCATCGCGGATGAGCGAGCGCGCATGGAAGCCGACACCGGCGCCGGTTTGGGCGAGATTACCGAGGCCGAGCACGGCGGTGTCACCATCACGGCGTTCGAGCCCAGCGATGCGTTTGCTGAAGGCACTGCCGTGGCAACCATCGGCGATTATCGAGTGTTCGCCATGCGCGCCGAGGACCTCCACCCGCTTATCGACACGTTCAACGAGGATCTGACCTCCCTGGCAAGTAGCGAGCGGTACCAGTTGCTGACGGACCTGCTGCCGAGCGAGCACGTTGCGAGCGGCTGGATCAACGGCGTGGCATTGCTCGAGGCGGTCGAGGCCTCGTCGCCTGAGGCGATCGCCTCCGTGGACGTCAACACCCTCGCCGCGCTCGACGCCTGGACCGCGTTCACCTTCTCCGCCGAGCCGCAGGGGTTCCGGCTGGAGACGCGCTCCCTGCCGAATGAGTTGGTGGAATCCGAACCCGTTGCGCTCGACGGTGCTTTCCTCGACACAGTGCCGGCCGACGCCGTTTTCGTTACGACCGGTACCGACATCGACTCTTCTGGTCTCGTGACCTTGCTCGCCTTTCTCTTCGCCACAGAGCTCGTCGGTGAGGATCTGATGGCGACGCCGGTCGATCAGGTCGACGTGGCGCAGGCGCAGAACGACGTCTTTGAGCGGTCGGAATCCTTGCTGGGCTTCAACATCAAGACCGACTTCATCGACAATCTGACCGGTCGGTACGGCATCTTCGTCTCCGTCGACGACATTACGGCGGAGACGCCGGCCATCGACGCACTGATCGTGAGCGACATCACCAATCCGGTGGTCGTCCAGGACGTCATGTCGAAGATCTCCTTCATCGCGGGAGCCGCGCTCGGCGACCAGGGCAGCATCGAAACGCGGGACGTGGACGGCTCGCAGGTTTATCAGATTGCCCTCTCCGAGGACACAGCCGGCATCGACAGCAAGATCGAGTTCGGTGTGATCGACGACGAGGTGGTGATCTCGGTCGGCAGCGGTCTCGACGACTACTTGACGGGTCCTGCCCAGCCGCTCTCACAGGACGAGACCTTCGAGACGCTCATGGCGCGCCTGCCGGATGAGTACAACCACCTCACCTACATCGACCTTCATCAGGTGGTGACGATGGCCACGGAGCTATCCGAGGGACAGGACTTCGCGCTCGAAGACGCCGATCCTGCCTGCGCTGAGTTCGCCTCGCAGGCGGAGGCCCAGGCGGCGTACGACGAGGATCCGTTCACGAACTTCCTGCTCGACCTCGACTTCGATGGCGAGGCTTGCGAGGACTACCCGTTCGCTGGCGCCACGCCGTCCGCGAGTCCAGTGGTTCAGGAAGATCGGTTCGCCAACATCCATGGTCTCGCCACAGTTATGTACGAGGAAGGAGATGTTGAGGCGTCGTCAACGTTCATCCTTATAGACGGCGAGTAGCCAGCGACCGTCCTCGCGGCAGACGTAGCGCGCTCAGGGTGGCTGCGACATGCGGTCACCCTGTTTCGTACCTGCCGTCAGGTCCGACGCGGGATGCAGCATTACCGAGAGAGCTCCAAATGAACTTCGATCTCCTTGAACGACTCTGCCAAGTAGCCGGCATTGGCTCTCGCGAGCGTCGCGTCCGCGATCTCGTTCGCGAAGAACTGAAGGCACACGTCGATGAGCAGTACGTCGACGCGTTGGGCAACCTCGTCTCCATCCGCAGGGGATCTGGTCCACGCATCATGGTCGCCGCCCACATGGACGAGATCGGCTTCGTTGTCCGTCACATCGACGACAACGCGTTTATTCGCGTTCAGCAGGTCGGTGGCTTCGACCCTCGTGTTCTGGCCGCCCAAAGGGTGCGAGTCCACACCCGCGATGGCCAGGCGCTGGCCGGGGCGCTGCAGCCCGGTACCAAGCCTGTGCACCTGACGAAGGCGGGAGAGTCCAGGGAGTTAAAGCTTGAGGATCTCTTCATCGACACAGGCCTGTCTGTGGACGCCGTCAGGGCGCTGGTTTCGATCGGGGACATGGTGACCCTCGACCGGCCCAGCGTACGGATGGGCGATTTGGTGGTCAGCAAGGCGCTGGACGACCGCGTCGGCCTTTATGTGATGATCGAGGCGCTTCGGGACGTCGATGAAACCAATGCTGAGATCATCTCCGTCGCCACGACCCAGGAGGAGGTCGGCCTGCGCGGCGCCCAGACCGCCGCGTTTCACCTCGAGCCGGACATCGCGATCGCGCTGGACGTCACGATTGCCGGCGATATCCCCGGCATACCGCCGGAGGAGGCCGTCACGCGCCTCGGCGCCGGCACCGCAATAAAAGTGTTTGATTCCTCGCAGCTCCCCCACCCCACAATCATAGAGACGCTTCGTTCCATCGCGGAGAGCGAGCGGATTCCACACCAGTTGGAGGTCCTGCCTCGCGGAGGGACGGATGCCGGCGCCATCCAGCGCACCCGCGGTGGCGCCTACACCGGCACGATCTCGATTCCCTGCCGCTACATGCACTCTGCCAACGAAGCCGCGCACGAGCGAGATATCGACGCAAGCATCCAGCTGCTCGCGCGTTTCCTCGAGCGCGCTGACTTGGAGGAGATCCGGTACCGGTGAGCCAGATCGCGTTCGGAGACGGGCCCGCTTCAGGCCGGAACCAACTGGGCAGCACATGCGTTCGAAGGGGTAAGAGCTCCGGCGGGTCGCCATACGCCGCTGGACGGTCCGACGCAATCGGAGGAAGCGCATGCAGAACGACGCTCACATCACAAACAGCCCTGCCAACGGAGGTACGCGGGTCCGCCTCTCGCGCCGCGGTCTTATGCGGGCATCTGCCGGTGCGGCCGTGCTCGCAACAGCGGCGGTCCCGTCCTCACTGACGGCTCAGTCCACGCCAGGGAACGCCGATGCGACTGGACCGGTCCTGCCGCTCTACCCACACGGCCAGGTACTCTCCTTGAACCCCCATCGGGCGATCAACTGGGCACCCCACTGGATCCTTCTGCCCTACGTCTGGGAGGGACTGCTTGGCTTCGACGCCCAGGGTGAAGTTGTGCCGGTGCTCGCCTCCGCGATCGAGGCAGAGGAGGACGGGCTGGTGTGGGTCGCGACGATCCGGCCAGAAGCGAGCTTCGTTTCGGGCAATCCGGTCACAGCCGAGGCGATGATCACCGGGTGGAAACGGGCCCTGCAGGGGCAGCGCATCGCGCCGATGTCGCCCTACATGCGTCGGGTCGAAGGATTCGAGGACTTCGTCGCTGGCGAGAGCGAGGACATTGGATTCGAAGCGCGCGACGAGCGTAGGGTGGCCATCCGGCTTGCCGAGCCCTATGCACTGTTCCCCGAGGATCTTGCGACCTTCGTGTGGGCAGCGGTCGACGTGACGGCACTTGCCGAGCTGCCGGAATCGCAGATTCCGTTCAGCGATGCTTCGGCGGGGCGCTGGCGCTTCGTGGAGATTTCCGAGACCGGCGACATCGTGATGGCGCTTAGGGACGATCCCACCGACGCCCCTTCCCCGTTCAGCCGCGTGACTTGGCGTCCCTTTGAGGGTCCGCTCGCGGCCGAGGAAGCGGTCGAGGCGCTGCGAGAAAACGACATCGCGCTGGCCGATGCTCCGGCCCCCATCCATGTGGCGATTGAAGACGAGGAGCAGCCGGCCGGCAACCTGGAGGTGATCGAACCGCTGGGGTCCACGATGCTTATCGGCATGGACTTCGGTCAGGAGCCGTTCAGTGACCCCCGGGTGCGACGCGCCATCGGACATGCGATCGACCGCAAGCGCTGGGCGACAGAGATCATGGGCGGTGAGTTCGTTCCGGCTGAGTCGATTACTCCGCCGGTAATTGCCGAGACGTCTGGCTACTCGTCCCCGGAGCTGCTGGTGTTCGACCCGGAGCTGGCCCGATCTCTCATCCGGGAAGCCGGCATCACCGAGGAGGCGATGCCGACCATCTCCTACTTCCAGCCGGCGGACACACCCGAACCGGAGGTCGAGGAAGCTGCGGCGCTGCTGGCCATGATCCAGGAGAACAGCGGCTTGATCATCGAGCACAATCGATCGCTCACGGCCGAACAGATCGATGCTCGTCGCCAGGACGAAGGTGGGCTGCAGCTTGACCTCCGCTGGTGGTGGCCGCTCACCAACTCGCCATCCGGGCTTGCGGATCTCGGGCTGCCGGCCTCAACAGCGATGGATGGCTGGTTCAACTGGTCCGGAAGCCTGGAAAACGCTGACGTGGCCGAAGCGGCGCTTGCGTTCGAGGAGATCATCGACGAGGCGCAGACCACTATGGATCAGACAGAGCGAAGCGAACTGTTTGCAAGTGCGGAGACTCTGCTTGTCGAGACCGCCGTGTACATCCCGCTCGGCCACTGGATCCAGGCGTTCCTTCGCTCGGATCAGCTCCAGGGCACACGCCACGGGGCCTTCACCGGTTACATGCCGATTGCGTTCGACGAAGAAGTTGAGTGGACTCCGCCTGGCGAGGGCACCCCAAGTGGATAGTGCGTCTATCGCGAGGCGAGTGAACGACACCCCTTCCGGTGCTCGGGATGGGCTGTCTGGGGCTCTCGCTGCTGGGCTTGAAAGCTTTACCCGGCGAGCGGGTATTCGGCCTTGCCCTGTCGCTCGGCGAAGTCGTGGTAGTCGATGTTCGCGAACGGGTTGTCGCGGTTTTCGAGCTCCGTGAGCCGTGTCTGGTCGATATTGCCCGATTCGACCATCTCGGCCAGTTCCTCGAATCGTGCGACATGCTCCCGGAAGCGCTTGGTCGCGTATTCCTTCGCCTGGCCCGGCGTGACCAGGAACGGCCAGTCGCTGCTCTCCAGCAAGAGCAACTCCCGCGCGGCCTGCTCAAGTGCGCGCTCCACGTTGCCGCTTGCATCCGGGTTGGCTTCGACGA
>DASYWL010000146.1:0-6687 GCA_035936055.1 Thermomicrobiales bacterium | reverse complement strand
ATGACGGCAGCGAGCAGCGCCCAGACCGCAGTAACGAGCCATTTGCCTTGGACGAAGACGCGAAGTCGGTGATGCGGCTCAGCACCTGGCAGCTACTCCTGATGAGGCCACCGGGCTCGAATCGTCATGGATTGGCATGTGAGCCGACGCCGCGCAGCACCAGCCTAACGGTCATCTCGCCGATCTCGCGCTCAGAGCGCCGCGGACCGCGAGCCGGACCAGCGTTGGTGTCTTTCAACATTCGGATCACGGAGAGCACGAACATCGCGACTTCGGCATGAGACATGGCAGCATCCTCGGGCGGTGCTATCTCACCCTCACTGACAAGTGCATCAACCAGACCGAGCATCGGCTGCATCATCGCCTCGCGAAAAGCCAGGCCGATATGTTCCCGAGTCGCCTCGGAGACTTCGAATCTCAGGTCGTGGAACATTTGCCCAAGATCGTGATCCGTTTGTGCAGCGGCGTTCGCCGCCAGCGTGGCGAGCCGCTCACGCGCCGGTGCATCGGTCTCCACCACTGCGCGGATCGCTGCCGACTGGCGCGCCAGATCCTCCTTGAGGACAGCGACGTAGAGCGCCTCCTTGCCCCCGAAATGGTGGTAGAGGGCGGGTTGGGTCAGTCCCACGGCATCGGCGATCTCGCGGGTCGTCACCGCGCGAAAACCGCGAGTCATGAAGAGCCGCCTCGCCACCGCGAGAATCTCGCCGCGACCAGATGCCCGTGTCGAATCCGCTGGTGTCACGCTCACCGCTCCTTATCACCTGATAAGGGCACGAGGCAAGATGACGAGCCGAGGAATGAAGCCATGTTCGAACCGGTTCATTCCTCGGCTCGCAGACACGACCCCATCTGTCGATCCCACCGAAGCACCCACAGGGCGCGGAGTGGAGCAACAACATGCGTCCATGCCGGCAGACAGGGTATTCCTCGGCTCCAGGCTCGCTGACGTTCCCTTGTCGGAGAAACGATGCGCGCGTTGGCCCAGAATTGACGTTCCACCACCTGCGCGCGCCAATTCCCCCTCTTCGCTGCATTTGACCCAGTAGAGTCCCTTAAACCAGCGCATCACACCGCATTGCATTATGAAAATCTCCCGGGCTGCCCGTTCACCTTGGCAGGGTTGATCGCCCAAAACTCTGGGCAA
This sequence comes from Thermomicrobiales bacterium, assembly GCA_035936055.1. GTDB lineage: Bacteria > Chloroflexota > Chloroflexia > Thermomicrobiales > UBA6265 > JACCVC01. The sequence goes on along the minus strand of DASYWL010000146.1, from coordinate 5,540 downwards.
ATCAGAGAACACTGCCACACTGCCACATTTTTCTGCTGGCATCCTTCCATAATAAGCTATTTGCGCAATCACTCGAGAAACCGGTCATTCCGTAAGGAGCTGACCTGCGCGTAGCCCCGCATCTTGTGGCGGGGTCGACCCGAACGCCTCTCGGCGTTCAAGGCGATGATGATTCATTCGAACGTCACAAGCAGCTATGCTCGTGGACCGAAAAGCGAAAACACCCGTCCCATATACCGGGGCGGGCGTTTCGATCGCAGTAGACCAGAAATGTACTACCGGGCGCTGGCGGTATGAATGTGATCGACGAGGCGCGTGAGCTTATCCGGATCTGTGGCCGGGTTGACGCCGTGCCCGAGGTTGAAGACGTGCCCAGCCCGACCATGGACCCGATGGAGGATGTCGTCGGCGCCCTGCTCGATGATGTCCCACGATGCCATCAGGCGAGCGGGGTCGAGGTTGCCCTGAATGCCGGTACGATGCCCGAGCTGCTCCCAGGCGACATCGATCGGCAGCCGCCAGTCGACGCTGACGACGCCCGGACCGGTTTCCCCGATCGCCTCCAGCAGCTGCACGGTGCCGGTGCTGAAGTGGACCGTCGGCACGACACCCCCCATCGCCTCGAAGATCCGAGCCGTATATGGTTGTACGTATTCGCGAAACGACGCTTCGTCGAGCAGCCCGAGCCACGAGTCAAAAAGCTGCACGACGTCGGCGCCGGCACGAGCCTGTCCCTGGAGGTAGCGGATGGTGACCTCAGTCAGTGTCTCCATGATCCGGTGCCAGAGCTCTGGCTCGCCGTACATGAGCCCCTTGGTGATCGGGTACTCCTTGGTCGGTCGCCCCTCGATCAGGTAGCAGGCCAGCGTGAAGGGCGCGCCAGCGAACCCGAGCAGCGCTGCCCGCTGGCCCAGCTCGCCCTTCAACATCCGCAGCGCATCGAGCACATACGATGTCCCCTCCTCCGGCTCGACGACGCGCAGGGCATCGACCGCCGCGGTGCTGCGGACCGGCTCCTCGATGACCGGGCCGACGCCAGGCCGGATCTCAAACGGCACCCCCATGCCCTCCAGCGGCAGTATGATATCGGCGAAGAGCACCGCACCATCGACGTTGAAGCGGTCGATCGGCATCAGCGTCGCCTCGGTGGCCAGCTCCGGGGTGCGAGCGACCTCGAGGAAGGAATGCTTTTTGCGCAGCTCGCGATACTCAGGCAGACAGCGGCCGGCCTGGCGCATGAACCAGACCGGCGTGCAATCCGGCTGCTCACGACGGAGCGCCGCCAGGAAGCGCTCCCGGCCCGTCATGGCCGCTACCTCTGCAGCCATTCGGCCACCTCTTTCGCATGATAGGTAAAGATGCGCTCGGCGCCAGCGCGCTTCATCGAGAGCAGCGACTCCATCACGACCCGCTCCTCGTCAATCCAGCCGCGCTCGGCGGCCGCCTTGATCATGGCGTACTCGCCGGAGACGTTGTACGCAGAGAGCGGCAGGTCGAACCGGTCGCGCGCGGTCCGGATGATGTCGAGATAGGGCAGTGCCGGCTTGACCATGATCATGTCTGCCCCCTCGGCGATGTCGATCTCGATCTCGCGCATCGCCTCGCGGGCGTTGCCCGGATCCATCTGATGGGGACGCCGGTCACCGAACGCTGGAGTGCTCTCCGCCGCCTCACGGAACGGCCCGTAGAAGGCCGAGGCGAACTTTGCCGCATAGGAGAGAATCGGGGTGCCTGTGTACCCCTCACCATCGAGCGCCTCGCGAATCACGCACACTCGCCCGTCCATCATGTCCGATGGCGCGACGATGTCCGCTCCCGCCCGTGCATGACTCACCGCCGTCCGGGCGAGCAGCGGCAGCGTGAGGTCGTTGTCGACTTCGCCGTCGATCAGAATTCCGCAGTGGCCATGATCGGTGTACTCGCAGGCACAGACGTCGGTAATGACGAGCGCATCAGGGTGGCGGTCCTTGATCGCCGCAACCGCGCGCTGCACGACCCCGTTCTCGTCCCAGGCGCCGGTCGCCTCGGCATCCTTGATGTCCGGGATGCCAAAGAGCAGCACGCCCGGCACCCCGCGCGAAAGCAGCTCACCGACCTCCTGGACGAGGAGATCGATGGAGAGCTGCGCCTGCCCCGGCATCGAGCCGATGGGGTTGCGCACGTCCTCGCCCTCGACCACGAAGAGCGGCGCGATCAGGTCCGACGGCTTCAAGTGATGCTCACGGACGAAATTTCGCAGGGCCGGCGTCATCCGGGTCCTTCGCGTTCTGGCGAAGTCGTTCAACGTCCTGCCTCGTGTCTCAGGCACCCTCATCTATGCTCGCTCCCCACAGGCCCGCAACCAGCGCGATGACCATCGCCTCGGCGCCGGGCTCGGACGGCACCGCATGGACCGGCAGGCCGTGTTCCTCCATGACATCGGCTGTCATCCGGCCGATGGCCACGAATGTCGCCCCGGACAGCACCGGCAGCAACGTGCCGAGCTGGGCGACAAAGCCTCTCACCGCCGATGGCGACGCCAGGAGCACCGCGTCGATCTCGCCCTTTTCGACCAGCGAGACCACGTTCGGGTCCGGCTCGGTAACCAGGCGGGTCTCGTAGGCATCCACCCGAGTGACATCCGCGCCGCGCCGAGCCAGCCCCTCCGCCAGCACCCGCCGGGCGCGGCTCGAGAGCGGCAACAGCACACGTTCGCCGGGCCGGACATGTCGTTCGAGCGCGGCAAGCATCCCTTCACCGCGCGAGTCCTCGGCAACCACATCCGGTTCGATACCGAGGTCACGCAGCGCAGCGGCAGTCGCCTCGCCGATCGCGCCGATCTTCACCGTCTCGGCCGGAAGACCCTTCAGTATCGAGGATACGGCCCCCACACCCTGCCGGCTCGTCAGCACGAGGTGATCGAACCCGCCGCGCTGCAGCTCTGCCAGCGCATCCTGCAGCGACTCCAGATCAGCGGGCGGCAAGATCTGGATCGTGCGAAGCGGCACAGGATCGCCGCCCCGGCGCTCGACCTCCGTTGCTGCGCGGCTCGCGAGATCGTCGGTACCGGTGACGATCACCTTCATGCCCTTGAGCTGACGAGCCTCCTCGGTCCCTGCGCCGAAGATGCGGTTCGGATGCACCTCGCGCACCAGCGCGCCGGCGGTGTCGAACGCGGCATCCACCGCGCGCTCGAGCGGCCACTCGTCGTAGACGCGGACGAGCCCGCTGCCATCGTCCCGCGCCAGCATGCCAAAGAAACGCGCGATGCGCTGCCCATGGCACGTCTCGACCACGGCGTGCGCGCCCAGCGGCGTGGTACAACCTCCGCCGATGCCGCGCAGGAAGGCCCGCTCGATCTCCAGCGCCTGCCGCACGCTCGGATCGTCAATCTGGGCAACCAGCGCGAAGGCGGGATCCGGCGCCTCACGGGTCTCGACCGCGAGGGCACCTTGTCCTGGCGCCGGGGTGAAACGGTTCACCGGCAGCAGCTCCGTCGCACGGTCAATCCAGCCCATGCGGGTGAGGCCGGCCGCAGCGAGGATGACGGCGTCGTACGGCTCGGCCATCGCCTTCTGCAGGCGGGTATCGATGTTGCCGCGCAGCTCGATGATCTGCGCGTCCGGTCGCAGCGCCTGCACCTGTACCGCCCGGCGTCGGGACGAGGTGCCGACGACCGGGTTCGGAGGCAGGCCGGCCAGCCCCATGCCGTGCCGCGACACCACCACGTCACGCGCGTCCTCTCGTTGCGGAAACGCGGCGAGCGCCAATCCGATTGCGGAGAGGCTCGGCACATCCTTGGAGGAGTGCACCGCGGCGTCGACCTGCTGCAGCGTCAGGGTGCGCTGCAGCGAGGAGGTGAAGACCCCGCGGCCGCCGATCTTCGTCAGCGGCGACTCCTTGTCGAGGTCTCCTTGGGAGGTAATCACCCGGACCTGCACGTCAAGCTGCGGATGCCTTGCCGCGAGCAGTTCGCCGACGATGTTCGCCTGATGCAGCGCCAGCGCGCTTCCGCGGGTCCCAACGGTCAGCACACCGGTGCTCGGGTCGCGGGTTTCGGATGAGCTATGCCGAGCGAAATTGACCACAAGGAGGCCTTTGCCGGGGAAACGCGGGTCGAGGGGGCAGCGAGCCTGACAGTCATGCCCGCCAATACCATCGATGAGTGTAGGCAGAGCCGAATCCGCGCGTCAACCACACCGTATACTTAATGAAGCGGCGCCTGCATGCACCAAACCAGGTGCGAGACCGGCAGCACCTGTGATACAATGAGATGTCTCGGGTGCCCTACGCACCCATATTTGTGTGCAATCAGCAGGATATCAGCACGGGCACGCTGGCCGGCATTGCCCCCTCCGATCGCGAGGGGCTGACGCACAGGAGCGCCTCGTCGCCCGGCAGGGTTCACAGCAGGACAGGTTGAGTAACGATGAGTGAACAACAGCAGACGACAGCGACCACGAGCGGTCCCTACGCGATCATCGAGACCGGCGGCAAGCAGTACCGCGTCAAGGAAGGCGACAGCATCACCATCGAGCGCCTCGCGACCGAGGCCGGTGAGGACGTCACCCTGGACCGTGTGCTGATGGTCGGGGGCAATGGCTCCACGAAGATTGGCACGCCGGTGGTCGATGGCGCCAGCGTCACCGCACACGTGGATGAGCACTTCCGCGGCGAGAAGCTGGTCATCTTCAAGTACAAGCCGAAGAAGCGCTACCGCCGCCGCACTGGCCATCGCCAGGAGCTGACCCGGCTGACGATCACCGGCATCACCGGCTAATTGACGCCGAGACCGGATTCACGGAAAGGAACTTCACCATGGCTCACAAGAAGGGTATGGGTTCGACCCGCAACGGCCGTGACAGCGAGAGCAAGCGTCTCGGCGTGAAGGTCGCGGACGGTCAGTACATCCGCAACGGCGGGATCGTCGTCCGCCAGCGTGGCACCCAGTTTTTTGTCGGCAACAATGTCGGCATCGGCAAGGACCACACCATTTTCAGCAAGATCGACGGCGTCGTGCGCTTCGAGCCGGTCACCCGGAACAAGCGCCGCATCAGTGTCTACCCGGAAAGCGTCTACCCGGTTGGTGGCGGCCAAATGGCTGCTGCGATCGAGACGTCCGACACTCCGGCTGCAGACTAGTCGACGCCCCAGTTTCCACGGAGAACACTCTGCATGAAGCCGGAAATTCACCCAAAGTACGTTGACGCGACCGTGACCTGCTCGTGTGGCAACACGTTCCAGACGCGCTCCACGCAGCCGGCAATCCGCACCGACCTCTGCAGCGTCTGCCATCCGTTCTACACGGGCGAGCAGCGCATCGTGGACACAGCAGGACAGGTCGAGCGGTTCAACCGCCGCATGGAGGCCGCGCAGGGCGATGCCCGATCGAAGCGCCAGCGCCGCATCGATGCGCGCCGCCAGGCCGAGGCCGAGCGCGAGGCCGCCATGACCGGCGAGGGACAGACCGACGAGCAGGTCGCCCCGGCCGAGGAGACCAGCGAGGACGCCTAGTCACTCCCCGCTCACAACACACAACATCGAGCAGCGGCCCCGGAAAT
>DASYWL010000145.1:0-8251 GCA_035936055.1 Thermomicrobiales bacterium | reverse complement strand
GAGCAGTAACGCTCCCCGCCCGGCGCCGGAACAGGTCAACTGTCTTGTGGCCCGCCTACCAGTGGATCACCACGCGAGTGCCAATCGATGCCCAGTTGTAGAGCACGTTCGAGGTTCCCAGCGGCACGTTCACGCAGCCATGGCTCATCACCGCACCGAAGTTGCTGTGCCAGTACGCGCCGTGGATCGCGTGGCCGACGTCGGTGAAGTACATCACGTCAGGCACCTCCGGTACGTTGTAGTACTCGCCGCCGATCACGCCCTCCATGTCTTCGGACGGCTTCTTGACGAGGATATGGTAGGTTCCCGGTGGGGTGTCGAATCCCGGCTTGCCGGTGCTGACATAGGTTTCGAGCACCGGGACGTCACCCTGCCACGCGATCAGGTATTGTGTCGACAGGTTGATCTCGATCCAGCGCTCGCCATCGGCTGGTGCCTGCCTGATCTGCGGCTCCGGTGTCGGCGTGGGTGGTGGGATGAAGAGCTCTTCGCTGTAGGTTGGGATGCTGCCCTGCGCGACCGGCGTCGTGTCGAGCCAATACTTTTCGGCGAGCAGCTCACCCACCGGCACCAGCCAGGCATCCTTGCCATTCTCCCAGGCGACCTGGCCGCGCTTGAAGATCTGGTAGGTGACGCCGTCGATCACGTACTCCTCGGTGAGCGGATTGCCAAGGTAGTCGACCCCGCCGCTCTGATCCCAGAAGGAGAGGAACGCGTAGCGGACTGTGTGCCCGGTCTCCTCAACGTAGCGGACGTAGGGGCTGTCGCTCTGTGGCGCCTCGGCCGGCATCCACGCGCCGAGGAACCCGGCGTCCATGGTCATCGAGCCGGGCTGCTCCGGCGCGCCAGTGGTGGTGAAGCTGGCCACGGATCGCTGCAGGTTGAACGGTCGCAACTCCTCGCCGAGGTTGCCGAGCGCGAAGTAGAAGCCGTCCTCGTTGCCCTGCGGGTAGTACTCGAATCGCGCGTACTGCAGGTACTGGACGATGCTGCCATCCTCCCGGGTGATCTCCGGGGTTATGGGATAGCCGAATGCGGCAGCGCCGCCGGCCTCGCGCCAGTAGTCGAGGAAGACCTGATCGAGCGTGTGGCCGGTCTCCGGCAGATAGACCGTCCGCGGTGCCGACCATTCCTGAGCGCCGGCCTCCTGATTCGTGACCATCGCCACCGGTGCGAGTAGCGCAAAGAAGAGTCCCAGTGCCGTCGCGATCAACGCGTACCTGACAGGACTCGTGTGCTGCACTCGACCGCCACCCCTGTCGGTTGCGAGAACAGGCATCGTTGAAAATCTCCTCACCACCAAACCCTTCCTCCACCGTGTGATTGTCAGCCCGCCGTGGCCGGCTGCCGGCTCGGCTCCGGTTCCTCACTGGCTAAAACGTCCCACTGGCCGCTGCGGTTTCGGCTCGCTCCCGCCCGACGGCGCCAGTGCGCCATGTCACTGCTCAGCGTCACCCTCACGATCAAGGTGTACGTACACATAGTATCCTGTCCCGTGCGGATTGTATAGAGGGTGAGCTTGACCGTGGTGCCGTCCCAGCCGGCACGACCTACCATCCGAGCCGCGCTTACCCTACCACGAACTACGTCGCCAACGCCGGGCTGGTTTTCGCGCCATCGCGGGACTTGGCTCGGACAGGTCAATGACGCCGAAAAAGCGCCCAGGCGGGGCACCTTGCAGTGAGGCGACTGTAGTGGTAGCGCGCCAGCGAGATGAGGGGTCAGCGGCTCAGGGCGAACTCCAGGCTGATGTCGAGCGCCTTGGAGGAGTGGGTGAGCGCTCCGACCGAGATCAGGTCGATACCGGTCGCGGCGATCACCGCGATGCGCTCCAGCGTGATGCCACCGGACGCTTCCAGCAGCGTGCCGGGCGCAGCCACATCCCGTCGCCGCGCCGCCTCGGTCATCGTGGTGGTGTCCATGTTGTCGAGCAGCACGATGTCCGCACCGGCCTCCAGCGCCTTGTCCAGCTCGGCCAGGGTTGTGACCTCGACCTCGATCTTCATCGTGTGCGGCGCGAGCTTTCGTGCTGAACGCACGGCATCCCGCACGGGATGGTCCCCGCCGATCGCGGCAAGGTGGTTGTCCTTGATCAGCACGCCATCAGCCAGACCGAAGCGGTGGTTGCCGCCTCCGCCGTGCAGCACGGCGCGCTTCTCCAGCATGCGCATGCCGGGGGTGGTCTTGCGTGTGTCAACGATGGTCGCGCCGGTGCCCTTGGTGGCGTCGACGTAGCGCGCGGTCGCGGTGGCGACGCCTGAGAGCCGTTGCATGATGTTGAGCGCGGTCCGTTCGGCGGTCAGCAGTGACCGCGCCGATCCGGCGAGCCGGGCGATAGTGTCGCCGACCTCGATAGGGTCGCCGTTGCGCTTCACCGCCTTGAAGGTGATCGCCGGATCGACGATCGCGAAGACCGCCTCGGCGACGTCGACACCGGAGAGCACCCCGGCTTCCTTGGCGAGGAGGGTACCGGTCGCGGTGGCATCCTCCGCCACGGTCGAGAGGGTGGTGATGTCACCGTTGCCGACGTCTTCGGCGAGCGCGAGGTCGATGAGGTCGCGCCAGCCGGAGGTCGCTGCGGGCAGATCGCGGGGGATCGTCATGGGCGGTATCCTCCACCTTCGATCGTGTCAAGCCGTAGGGCGGACCTTTCCGCCCGGCCACCCATAGGGCGGCGATCCACATGGTGGTCACGGTGGTACTGCGCGCGTATCGTGCTCACCGGGTCGACCCCTACGTGTTGGAGGGTTGCTCCTGCCCCGTTGGCGTGCGCATACCCGGTGTGTGCCATCCGACGCGCCAGCGAAGCTCGCCGTTCGGACCCTTGCGGCGGCCGAACTTCTTGAACCCGATCGCCGTGAAGAACGGCAAGGCCGACTCCGGCGTCTCGGTGACCACTGGTCGGTTCCCGGCGCGGCGAACGGCATCGAGCGCAATGACCTTGCCGATGCCCCGTCCGCGAATCTCCTTCCGGACGGCGATTAGCGGCATCTCGATCGACATCTGCGCCGGGGTCAGGATGAATGCCGCGATCGGCATGCCGCTCAGGTAGGCGATGAAGATGGCACTGCCCTCGGTCGCCTCGTGCTGCTCGATGACCCGGAGCGCGGCCTCCTCGGTTCCCTCGGGCGTCGCGTCGGCGAGGATCATCGCCGCCAGATGGCGGTGGTTGGGGCCCATCACCCGGACGTCGAACTGCTGGGCGGTTCCGAGCGGTGGGGTCGCGCGGGAATCGGACATGCGGTGCATCTACCTTCCGAAGGTGAGGTGGTGTTCGAACAGTGCCGAATCGTCGTACGGACCGATCAGCACCATGTTGAGCCGGTCATCCCGGAACAGCTCGTGCGCCAGCGCCTGAACGTCATCGGCGGTAACGGCGTCGATCTCCTCCATCACCTGCTCGGGTGACTTGATCTCTCCGTAGGTCGCCTCCTGGCTTCCGACCCACGATGCCACCGCACGGCTATCCTCCAGGCTCATCAGCAGGCGGCCCTTGCGCAGCTCCTTGTTGCGCGTGATTTCCTCCTCGCTGACGCGGACGTCCCGCAGCTTCTTCAACTCCCCGAGGATGGCGTCGGTCGCCTCCTCGACCCGGTCGATGTCGGTCCCGGCGTAGACGACGCCTTGCCCGACATCCTCGTAGCCCCGGAAGTAGCCGAAGACGGAGTAAACGAGGCCGCGCTTCTCGCGGATCTCCTGAAAGAGGCGCGAGCTCATGCCGGAAGAGAGGATCGAGTCGATCATCGCCTGCGCGTGGCGCCGGTCATCGCGGTAGGAGACCGCCGGAACGCTGATGGCGAGGTGTGCCTGCTCCGTGGGGCGGTTGACGACCCGTAGCCGCGGCGCGTCCTGCATGATGGTCGCGAGCGTCGTGGTATCGGGCGTCTGCTGCTCAAGGTCGCCGAAGGCCGCCTCGACCATCCGGACGATCTCGCCGTGGTCGACATCGCCTCCCGCAGCGATCACGAGGCGCTCCGGGCAGTAGTTGCGCTGCCAGAAGTCGACCATGGAGTCACGGTCGATGCTGCCGACCGTCTCGATCGATCCGGCGATTTCGCGGCCGAGCGGGTCGTCGCCCCAGACGACCTCATCGATGAGATCGTGGACCAGCTCCTCGGGGATATCCTGCACCGCGCGGATCTCCTCGAAGATGACTTTGCGCTCCTTGTCCATCTCGGTGGTGCTGAACAGCGAGTTGCGCAGCATGTCCGCCATCACGTCAAAGGCCATCGCCGTATGGGTGCTCGGCACCTTGCACCAGTAGGTGGTTGATTCCCGACCGGTGCCGGCGTTGATCATGCCGCCGACCTGCTCGATCTCCTCCGAGATCATCACCGGGTCGGGGCGCCGCTCCGTGCCCTTGAAGAGCATGTGCTCAAGATAGTGGGAGACCCCAGCGACCTCCGGACGCTCGTAGCGGGAGCCGACGTTGTAGTAGAAGATCAGGCTCGTCGAGTGCACGCCGGACATCGGGCCGGTCACGACCCGGACGCCGTTGGTGAGGGTGGTCTTGTGGTAGAGCGGGGAGTCGCCCGGTCCGGTTTCGGTGGTGAGGCCCTCCGGGACGCCAGAGGTGATGACGTTTATAGCGCGGCTTGCGAGGCGTGGCGAAAGGGGCGAAATCAAGAAGGGAACTCCTTCGAAGCAGATGATTCCAGTGCAGGGAATGGTACGGGCATTGCCGCATTATGGCCACAGGTGATTGTAGGGGAGGACCTTGTGTCCTCCCACGTCGATGAACAGGAGGACACAAGGTCCTCCCCTACGACATCACGGCTGGATGGTCGGCCGCATGAGCATTTTAGGGCATCTCTTCGAGCAACATCTCCAGCGCGCGGTCGCTGGCGGCGACGATGACCGCCTGGCGGTCGCCGGGGAAGACGTGGTGTTCGACCCGCGTTCCCTCTGGAGTCGTGATGCCGATGTACACCGTGCCGACCGGCTTGCGGGCAGTGCCTCCCTCCGGCCCGGCGATGCCGGTGGTTGAGATCGCATGCGTCGCGCCCAGCAGGTCACGGATGCCCTCGGCCATCGCCCACGCGCACGGCTCGCTGACCGCCCCGGGGTTGGCCAGAACGCCGACAGGGACTCCCAGCACCCGCTCCTTGACGTCGTTCGCGTACGAGATGACGCCGCCGACGAAGTAGGCGGAGCTGCCGGGCTGGCTGGTGATACGCGATGCGATGGTCCCACCCGTGCAGGATTCCGCCGTTGCGACACGGACATCCTCGCGGCCGTCGAGTGCTTGGCGGAGGAGCCATTCCAGTACTTCTGCCACGTCAGGTCGGTTCTTCGGCGGCCCTGCGGGACCGGAGGGCCACGACGATCTGGCCGATGAGCAGCACGCCGATCGAGAACCCCATCACGATCGTCGCGATCGCGTTGATCTCCGGCGAGAGCAGGTAGCGGATCCTGTTGTAGATCTCCAGCGGCAGGGTCTGGACGCCGCCACCGGCGACGAAGAAGGTCAGCACGAACTCGTCGAACGAGAGCGTGAAGGCCATCAGCGCCCCGCCGAGCACGCCGGGCATCACCAGCGGCAGGGTGATGTACCGGAAGGCCCGGAACGGCGTCGCACCGAGATCCTGCGCGGCTTCCTCCAGCCGGGTGTCGAACCCCGCGAAGCTGGTGAGGATGATCGTCAGCGTGAACGGCAGCGCGAAGATGACATGCGCGATCAGGATGGTCAGGAACCCGGTGTCGAGGTCGATTTCTCCGAACCAGGTGAGCAGTGCGATACCACTCACCACAGTCGGCACCAGCATCGGCAGGTAGAAGAATCCCTGCAGCGCCCCGCGTCCCGGGAACCGGAAGTGGCTGAGCCCGTAGGCGGCCATCAACCCGAGCAGCGAGGCGATCAGCGCGGTGAACACGGCGATCTGCAGCGAGGTCCAGAGCGCGTCGATGAGCCGCTCATCCTCCTGCAGGTTGCTGTACCACTGGGTCGTCAGTCCGTTCGGGATGGTTGCGCGGCCGGAGGGGTTGAACGAGGTCAGCGCGACGACGAGGATCGGCGCGAAGAGGAAGAGATAGACCAGGCCGGTGTAGATCCTGAGCAGCATGCCGCCGCCCCGCAGCTCAGCTCCCATAGATCTCCTCCACATCAGCGAACCGGAAGAAGAGCGTCACGGCAACGACGACGACGAGCGTCATGATGATTGACAGCGCCGCGCCGAAGGGCCAGTTGAACGCTTCCTTGAACTGCTCGCTAATGATGTTCCCCACCATCTGTTCACCGGTGCCGCCGAGGAACTGCGGTGTCACGAACGAGCCGAAGGTGGGGATGAAGAAGAGCACGATCCCGGCGACGACACCCGGCATCGTCAGTGGCAGCACCACCCGGAGGAATGCCTTGACCGGCGACGCGCCGAGGTCGTAGGCGGCCTCGATGTACCGCTTGTCCAGATTGCGGGCCGAGGCATAGATCGGCAGGATCATGATTGGCAGGAAGACGTGCACGAAGCCGATGATGACCGCCGCGCGGCTGTAGAGCAGCTCCGTGGGCAATCCGGGCACCCAGCCTAGTACGCTGTCGAGAAAGCCGTTGCTCTGCAGGATGCCGATCCAGGCATACGTGCGGATGATGTAGCTGGTCCAGAACGGGATCAGCACCAGCAGCAGCAGCGGCCCCTGGTACTTCGGCTGCACCACCGCGCCGATGAAGTAGCCGATCGGATAGGCGAGCAGCAGCGCGATGCCGGTCGCGAGTGCGGCAATGCCGAGTGTGCGCCAGAAGATGTTGCGGTAGATGGGGGAGGTGAGCGCACGCTCGTAGTTCGCCCAGGTAAAATCCTGCTGCATCAAGCCTGTTTCAGGGTTGATCGAGTAGAAACTGTAGATCCCGATCAGCACGATCGGCAGCACAAAGAAGAGCAGCACCACCAGCGTCGGCAGGCCGAGCGAGATCACCTGTGCTGTCGGGAAGTTTCGTGCCTGTCGCGCCGGGGTGGCGGCCTGTGCGGTTGTGGTGGTGGCCACGAGCTACGCTCCCTTCGTGTCGGGGATCACCACGATGTCCTCGGGCCGAAAGGCGATCATCATCTCGTCGCCGACATCGTGGCGGTGCGCCGGGTCGTCATGGGCGACGTCGGCGTTGACGATGGTTCCGTCGTCCAGCCGGATCAGGTAGGACATCGTCGCACCCTTGTAGACGCGGTCCGTCACGGTGCCTCGCCAGCCATCGGGAACATCCATGCGGACCTTCTCCGGTCGCACGACGACCGCCGCGGTGCGGGCACCGTCGGGGAGCGCCTTCGGGAGCGTCAGTTCCCGCGTGCCGATGCGCAGGCGGGCGGAACTGCCGTCGCGGTCGGCGACGTCGGCGTCGAGGACATTCTCCGCCCCCATGAACTCGGCGACGAATCGGGTGCGCGGGTTCTCGAAGATCTCCTCGGCGTCCCCCTCCTGCTCAACGCGGCCGTCGTTCATCACCACGATCCGGTCAGACATGGTAAGCGCCTCTTCCTGATCGTGGGTGACATAGATGAAGGTGATGCCGACCTGCTGCTGGATGCGCTTGAGCTCGATCTGCATCTGCTTGCGCAGCTGGAGGTCGAGCGCCCCCAGCGGCTCGTCGAGCAGGAGCACCGTCGGCTCGATCACAAGCGAGCGGGCGAGGGCAACGCGCTGCTGCTGGCCCCCGGAGAGCTGGCGCGGCTTGCGGTCGCCGCGCCCGGTGAGCTCCACGAGCTCCAGCATGCGCTGCACGCGCTCCCGGATCTCGCTCTTCGGGACCTTGCGCTCACGCAGACCGAAGCCGATGTTGTCGGCTACGCTCATGTGGGGGAAGAGCGCGTAGTTCTGAAAGACCATAGACGTGTCGCGCCGGTGGGGCGGGCGGTTGCCCATCTCCTCGCCCTTGATGAGGATCTGGCCGCTGTCCGGGTGCTCGAACCCGCCGATCATGCGCAGGGTGGTGGTCTTGCCGCAGCCGGAGGGGCCGAGAAAGGTCACGAACGCGCCGCTGGGCACCTCGAGGTCGACGTGGTCGACTGCGACGAGATTGCCGAATCGCTTGTAGAGCCTGCGGATACTGACGTCGGATTCGGCCATTACATCTGGTCCCCCTCACGCGTGTCGATTTTCTTGCGCCATTTTACCCCGCAACCCGGCATCGGGAGGCGGTGAAGGTGGTTAGGCGTCCGGGATCGCAACGGTGAACCGCTGGCGCCAGTCGGGAACATCATCCTGCCCGAGCGAGATCCAGTACTCGGTGCCTCGCATGATCCTGCCCTCCCGCACCGTCCAGAAG
>DASYWL010000144.1:0-2334 GCA_035936055.1 Thermomicrobiales bacterium | reverse complement strand
CCGACCGCAAATGGACGATGAGGTGCTGATCGGACTGAAGGGGCAGGAGTCCCGCGTCTTTCGAGGCGAGCAGTCGAATACGTCGATTGTGTTCGGCGATCGGGTTATCCTCAAGCTCTTCCGCAAGCAGCGCGAGGGTATCAACCCGGAGGTCGAGATCGGCACCTTCCTGACGCGGTACACCTCATTCGAGGCTTTTCCCAAGCTCTATGGCACCATCTCACTGGAGGATGGGGAGCGAGAAACGACAATCGGTGCGCTTCAACAGTTCATCCCGAGCGTCCGCGACGCGTGGTCGTGGCTCACCGAGCGAGTGACTGACGCTGCCTTGCGACCGTCGACCATCGAGGCCGCCGCAACGCTCGGGTCGCGCACCGGCGAAATGCACCGCGCGCTGGCCTCCGGAACCGACGACGCCTTCGTGCCGGAGCAGGCGAGTGGCGCCTACGCCACCGCGGTGCGCGCCGAAGCGATTGCCGAATTGCGAGAAACGGTCGAGCAACTCGAGCACCGCGGCGTCGAAAACGCAGCAGCCCTCGGCGATGCGCTCGCGTCGTCGCTAGACGCGTTCCTGCAGATCGAAGGCACGATGATCACTCGGATACATGGCGATTATCATCTTGGACAGGTATTGCGGACGGAAGACCGCGACTTCGCCATCCTTGACTATGAAGGCGAGCCAACGCGATCTCTGGTCGAGCGGCGAGCGAAGGCGTCACCGCTTCGCGACGTAGCGGGCATGCTTCGCTCATTGGACTATGCTGCCGAGACCGCACGCCGGGCCGGAGGCGGTGAGCGGGATGACCTCGACGCGTGGTACGAGGATTCCAGAGACGCGTTTTTGCGGGCCTACACCGACACGGTCTCGAGTGACGAGTTCCTGATGCGAGGATGGAACGCGGAGTCGCGCGCCGACGTTCTTGCTGCCTTCGAAGTCCACAAGGCGCTGTACGAGACCCGGTACGAGTTGAACAATCGGCCAGACTGGCTGGAAATCCCCCTGAATGCGCTCCAGCGCATCGCCGGTATTGGAAATGCTCGGTGACATCCTCCCGTGATTGAGACGCTCCGATGATCGAGTCCATCCTTCTTGACATCCTGCTGGTACTCGTCGTCGTGCTGCTGGCCGCAATCGGAGCGTATCGCGGCGGCCTGCGCGAGGCGTTCTCGGCTACCGGGGTCGTGCTCGGCGCGCTGCTCGCTGCTGAATGGCACGAGCGGTGGGGCGAGTGGCTCTCTCGGAACACCAGCCTCTCCGATGGGGGAGCGCGTTTTCTCGTTTCCGTCGGGCTGCTCATCTTCGCGACCGCCGTTGTCGGCTACGGCGTCGGAGCCTCGTTCAGCTACCATCCCGGCCCGGGCGGCCGCATGTTCGGCGCAGCGCTTGGGGTGGCCGGTGCACTGGTGGCGACGGCGTATGTGCTTACCTGGCTTCGGCGGGACCTGTTCAGTGGCGACGAGCCTGAAGTCGTCGCAGAGAGCGTGCTGGCTCGCCTTCTCGACGATAGTACAGGCCTGATCCTGCTGGTCGTGAGCGCGGGCGTGATTTTCGGGGCGATCTTCGGGTCGTTTGTGCGCGAGAGGGATGGTGACGTTCCGGAGGTCTCTCACACCCGATCATTCAGGGCGATGAACGCGCCTGACAAGGTGGAGCCTCCGCGGACCGCCAACCACTCCTCGGCGCCGGTCCGCGTGCATCAATCGCGCCGTTGGGACGGTCGGGCGGGAGACATGCCCGCGACCGCAGATCGTCGGTGGTCCAACACTTGGCCAAGCGACGCGCCCGGCACCCGACAGGAGGAGCGGGCGTCTCGCCAAAGCGAGGTGCAGCAGGCTCGGGAACGTCGCCGCTCACATCACCGGGGAGGATCTGGGCGCGCCGAGGAAAACGGCGGCAGCCGCTGAGCGACCTCATCCAGCGCCAGGACGCGTGACTCCGGAACCCGGGAGCGCGAAGCTTACCGGTGCGTCGCAGAAGAGCCGAATCGGGCGGTCACCGTCCCTGTCCATTTCATCGAAACCTGCGGCGTCCGCTGGCGCTGCGATCGTGGTGCCTGACAGTGTCGGTGGGAGTATATCCAGATCCTCATCCAACAGGATGATGACCGCTTCCGCTTTGTGGATTGCTGTGAGTAGCGGCAGCGCACTGGCCTCCGGCACGATGGTGATCAACCCGTCTCCGTTGCGGACCTCGAGGTACCACTCCTTGAATGGTGTGGCAGCCGTGCGCCAAGCGTCGGCTTCAAGCCGCCGGCCAAAAATCGCCAGGTCGCCGATCTTGATCTGGCGATCGGCAAAGCCGATTTGAGGATGTGCGGTATCAGGATCCGTGGC
>DASYWL010000143.1:0-2183 GCA_035936055.1 Thermomicrobiales bacterium | reverse complement strand
ACGAAGCCGCACTTCAGGACCCCGCGAACGTCGCCGAGACCGTCCTCTTCGCCGTCCGCATGCCATCCGGCTCCACGATGCAGGAAGTCATCGTGACGCCAATGGACGAGCCAAGCTGGCCATAGCACGCTGGTCACCGTCGTCCTCCAGCTGCCCTGCGCCCGAGACGATGCCATTCCCACATTCCTGCTCTATGATGCGTCCGCTACCGGCAGGAGGCCGGTACGCGGGGATCGAGAATCGAGTGGGAGGGAAGCAATCTCGTGAAGGACGGATCGGCTGTGACTCAATTCAACGCGCTCGGCATGCACCTAGGCAACCTCTCCCGGCTCTCGGCAGCCGAAACCCGGTCGATCAGCCCCGAGAATCCGACGGGCGAGCCGGGACGCGGTGGAATGGCGACCACGGGGACCGGTGCCGACGCCGCTCGTGAGCTCGGGCAGGGCTGGAAGGTCTCGCCGAGTATCAATATCGGCGGCCATGAGACGGTGACCCTCGCCGATATTGACGGCGCCGGCGCGGTACAGCATGTCTGGCTAACCGTCCATCCCCAACACTGGCGCCGGCTCGTCTTTCGTTGCTACTGGGATGACGAGGAGCAACCGTCGATTGAAGTGCCGGTTGGCGATTTCTTCTGCTCGGGCTGGGGCGTCCGCTGCAACGTCAGCTCGCTCCCGGTGGCCGTCAATCCGGCGGGCGGGTTCAATAGCTACTGGGAGATGCCGTTCCGGTCACGCGCCCGGATCACCCTGGAGAACCTGAGCCCGGACGAGGTCCGGGGTTGCTACTACCAGATCACCTATACGCTCACCGATGTGCCACCGGACCGATCCTATCTGCACGCGCAGTGGCGGCGGTCCAACCCGCTCGCGGCCGAGACGGTGCACACGCTGCTCGACGGCGTCACCGGGCAGGGTCACTACGTCGGCACCTACCTCGCCTGGGGCGTCAACAACGACGGCTGGTGGGGTGAGGGCGAGGTGAAGTTCTATCTCGATGGCGACGGCGACTGGCCGACCATCTGCGGCACCGGCACGGAGGACTACTTCGGCGGCGCCTGGAACTTCGAGCATCCGCCCGGCCAGTACGGCGTCTACTCCACGCCGTACCTCGGCTTACCCCAGGTGATTGTCCCCGACGGGCTCTACCGGACGCAGCAGCGCTTCGGGATGTACCGGTGGCACGTCATGGACCCGATCCGGTTCAAAGAGCGGCTGCGCGTGACCGTCCAGGCGCTCGGCTGGCGCTCCCAGCTGGACGGCAAGCGCCGCTACCTCGCTCGCCAGGACGACATCGCCTCCACCGCCCTCTGGTACCAAACCGAGCCCCACGCACCGTTCCCGGCGTTGCCAGGCATCAATGACCTGGAGGTCGTGTGATGCCGTGAGTTCGGCCATGCTGACGTGATCCGAACCTAAAGGTGAAGGCGAGCGCCTGATAGCATCGCGTTGGCGATCAGTGGCGATCAGTATGGAAGCAGAGAGAGGAAATCCGATGAACGCGGTCCGTGCGCAAGAAGTTCTCACACCGGATCAGGCGGCAGATTATCTTCATGTCAACCGGGCGACTATCTATCGCTATATTCGCGATGGCCGGCTGCTAGCGTCACGACTCGGCCGATCATATCGTATTCCCCGTCGAAATCTCGATTTGTCGCTCGATGCCAACCGAACTCGCAGGGATATTACCCTGCGTGAATTCAGCGCGCGGGAGATCGCCGATTTTCTCAGTGCTGATTGCCTTGATGGCGAGGTGGCCGACATCGCCGCTCGAATCGAGCGCTGGGCGAATCGGCCCGCTGCCACTGGACGAGGATTGACCGAGGAACCACCATCTTTTTTGATGCATCGTGTTTGATTGCGGCCGCCGGATCGCCGACAGGTGGATCCAGCTTTCTGCTCTCGCTGTGCGCTCGCTCACTGCTCGTCGCCGCCGTTTCGCAGCCCGTGCTGATCGAACCGAAGGGCTTGCTGTCCCCGTGGTATCGTGAATCTGATGACCTCGTTCTCCCATCACGCTAGCCTGCACGCGCCCCTCCCGTATGCGCCACGCTCACGCAAATAGGCGATGACGGTGCCCCTGGGCATCGGCACCACCGCGGGCCAGGAGGAAGGCATGCCGTAGAATACGGTGGTCCGCCAGTCGTCATCTGTGGAAGGGGTTTGCTGGAAGGCGGACCTCTC
>DASYWL010000142.1:0-7215 GCA_035936055.1 Thermomicrobiales bacterium | reverse complement strand
AATCATCGCCAGGTCTTGGTAGGCGGTGGCGATCCCGGAGCGGAGGGCGTCGCGTGGCGATCCGAACCGAACCGGTTTGCCCTGGATCAGGATTTCGCCGGTGTCGGGCGCGTGGACGCCGCTGAGCGCCTTGATGAGCGTTGACTTGCCCGCACCATTGTCGCCGAGCAGGCAGTGGACCTCACCCGCGTAGACGCACATTGAGACGTCGCGCAGCGCCTGCACGTTGCCGAATGACTTCGAGATGTTGTGGACCTCGATCAGCGGGGTGCCATCTGCTCGTACGGTCATCTCGCCTCCATCGCCCGCTTGCGCACATACCGATTGATGAGCACTGCGATCAGCACCATGCCGCCGAGGAAGACTTGGAACCAGTCAGCGTCGACCCCAGCGTAGACGATGCCCTGCCGGACCATGCCGAAGATGAGCGCACCGATCGCTGCACCGATCGCCGAGCCGTAACCGCCGGTCAGCAACGTGCCGCCAATCACGACCGCGATGATCGCGAAGAACTCCTGCCCGGTGCCGCGCAGAACGTCCGCACCAGTAGTGCTGATGACCTGGACCACTGCGACGAGCCATGCCGCGACTGCCGTGCCGACGAAGAGGGTGATCTTGACCCGCGTCACAGGCACGCCGATGTTGCGGGCGGCCTGTTCGTTGCCACCGGAGCCGAAGATCCAGTTGCCAAAGGGAGTGCGCAGCAGCACCCACGTTGCCAGGGCTGTCAATCCGAGCCACCAGAGGATGGAAACTGGAAACCTGGTGCCGAAAAGCTGCAGATCGGAGCCGAAGACGCTTCGGGCGAGATCGAAGCCCGCCGTGTCCTCGACCCCGCCGAGCTGGGTACGGCCGGTTTCGATCCGCGTGAGGGCGATCGTCAGGCCGCGGATGATGAAGAGCGTCGCCAGGGTGATGATGAACGATGGCAGGCCCGACCAGCGCACCAGCACGCCGTTGGCGAGCCCGATCGCGATCGCCACGATGAGCGAGACCACGAGCGCGAGCCAAAGGTTCAGCTCGTAGTTCACGGAGGCAATGGCGATGATCATTCCGCTCGCACCGATCGTCGAGCCGATCGAGAGGTCGAACTCGCCGCCGATCATGAGCAGGGCGACGGCGACCGAAAGGATGCCGAGCTGGGCGGACACCTCGAGGTAACTGATGGTGCCTCGCCAGCTCAGAAAGCCGCGATCGCCGGCGACGATGGCGAAGTAGGCCCAGAGCGCGGCAGCGCCCATGATGGCACCGACTTCCGGGCGCAGCAACGTTCCCCGGATCAGGCCCGTTTGGCGGAGTCGCTCGTCGCGGCGCAGCCCGGACTCGCCTGCCTTGGAGTCGGAAACGGACATGGCAGGGGTGTCTCCTGCACTGGATGGAAAATGGGCGGGAGGGCGTCATTGCCCTCCCGCCCGCGTCGTTGCTAGCGCGTGCCTTCTTCAACCAACTCGATGACCTGATCGACGTTGCTGGAGTCCACGAACCCAGGGCCCGTTAGGACGACGTCATCTGCCGGGACGTTGCCGTTGCGCTGGTAGAGGGTCAGGAAGACGATGGGGAGGTAGCCCTGCATATACTGCTGCTGGTCGATCGCGAACAGCACCGTGCCGTCCTGAATACCTTGCAGCACCTCCGGCGAGAGGTCGAACGTGGCCAGTTGCACACGGTCGCCCACTCCGGCGGCCTCGATCGCCTGCATTGCGGGCAGTGCGCCCGTCGGTCCGAGCGCCATGATGCCGTTGATATCCGGGTTCGATGTCAGCGCCGCCTCGATACGCTGCTGCGCCTCGGTCGGGTTGTTGAGGTCAACGACGAGCTGCTCTCCAGTCCCGCCGGTCTCGGCGAGACCCTCGGAGAAGCCGCGGCAGCGCTCCTCGAGACCGATGTTTCCGGCCTCATGGATAAGGCAGATCGCCTCGGTGGCCCCCGCGGCACCCATCCGCTGGCCGCCACCGAAACCGGCTTCATATTCGGTCTGTCCGACGTGGGTCATTAGGCCGAGCTCATCGGCTACTTCGGCACCGGAGTTGATCGAGATGACGGGAATACCTGCCTCAACCGCCGCCTGGATCGAAGGCGAGAGGGCGTCGGCGTCGGGAATGGAGACAACCAGACCATCCGGGTTGGAGGCTACCGCAGCATCGATGAGCTGCGACATGGCGACCATATCGAAGGTGGTCGGAGCCTGGTATTCAACGGTCACGCCGAGATCCTCGGCTGCTCGCTCGGCACCGCGCTGGACAACGGACCAGAACGGGTCGGCCGCCTGGCCGTGGGTCACCATGACGAAGCGAAGGTCTTCCTCCTCGTCCTGGGCACTGGCGGTGGCAACAGCGAGCATTGACCCGATCACGAGCATGAAGACGAGCAACAGGCGGGGTACACGATGCATAGCGAGTCCTCCTCGATTCGTGCTTCTACTGGGACTGTTGGTCCTAGGGCGCGGCCAACGGGCTGGGGTCGCATTGGGGGCCGCTGAGCCGGCCCAGCCATACCAGATGCATGATGGCGGGCGCAAGCGGTCCATACCGCGCGATCCGTCCCGTCGTCCATGTACGCCTTGCACCATACTACAGCACCCTGAGTCGGTGCTTGCGAACAGCCGTGGTCAGTGGGACACAGAAAACCGCCCCGCCGGGTTCCGGCGGGGCGATCGGTGCTGCATAGAGAGATGGCCTATCGCTTGCCCATGAAGCTGGTGAGCAAGTCGCTTTGGCTCGTGAAGTGCTCTTGCCCGACCTCGCGCAGCTTGCCGATCAGGTCCTCCTGAGCGCCATTGGCGCGGAGGTGTCCAATAATCTCCTCCTTGGTCGCCGGAAAGCTGATGTCGTCAACGTACTGCTTGAGGTCGCCCATCTTGCCAACATCACCGAGGTTGGAAGCGGCATTCTTCATCTTGTCGAACATCTGTACCTCCTTCACAGGTGCGTAGCGGTGCCGATTGCCCGCCCGGACGCAATGAGCAAGCACAGTGCCATGGTGAGCAGGTGGCGATCTGCGGGGCCGCGGCGCGCCGATGTTCAGGGCGGGCGGCGGTTGTCGCTCAACCGCGGGTGGGGGCGGGGGAGGGACTCGGTGTGACTGGTTTCTCGGGACGATTGGTGACCTCGGCCATACGGCGCTCGTCGGGCAGGAACCAGGCGACCCCGATGGTAGCCAGCACGATCAGTGGCAGTGACCGCATGGCGTTCTGCAGGCCGACGGCGTCGGCGAGCCTGCCGAAGAGCGGGGCACTGACCGCCCCGGCGATGAAGCTCAGACCGAGGATCAGCCCGGATGCCATGCCGGCGCGCCCGATCATTAGCTGTTGCGCCATGACGAGCAGCAGCGGCGCCGTTGAGGCGGCGAGCAGCCCGACCATCGCGCCGGTGACGAATGCCCACGGACCCGGAAAATCGGCGAAGAGCCAGACGGCGGGGATGGTTGCGACCAGCGTGACGAGGATGACAGTGCGACGACCGAACCGGTCGGCCAGTTGCCCGGCGCCGATCGCGCCGACGGCGCTGGAGAGTACGACGGTCGTCGCGAGCCACGCATAAAAACTGGGACCGTAGCCTAGCCGTTCGTACCAGACGGGAATGAAGGTTTGCACGCCAACGATCGGCACCATGCGCAGCATCATCACGAGGATGACGATGCTGATCGTTGCCAGTGGTAGGGGAGGGGCCGAGAGCGGGGGGTCGTCGACGGTGCGATAGCGGGAGCCCTTTGTCGCGTTCGCGCGCAGGCTCCCGAGGAGCCAGACGGCGATCAGCACGCCGGGCGCGATCATCACCGCCGTGCCCTGCATGCCGAAGAGGGCGAAGACGGCGGCGCCGATCAGCGGCCCAAGCGCGAAACCGACCGTGCCACCGGTAACGTAGACCGACATCGCGCTGTTGCGCTGCTTGTCGGGAATGACGGCGCTGGCGTTCAGCGCGCCGAGTGGGTGGAATGCCCCGGATCCGAAGCCTGCCAGAGCGGCGAGCACGAGCAACGCCGGGAAGTTGGGAGCGAACCCGATCCCGGCGAAGAGGATCGCCGTCCAGGCCATTGTCAGGCCGGTGAAGCGCGTCCCGTAGGTGTCGGCGATGTATCCGAAAACGGGCTGTGAGAGCGACGAGACACCGGTGTAGGCGAGGGACACCAGGCCGACGGTGGCGAGATCGAGATCGAACTGTGCTGTGAGAAGCGGGAAAAGCAGGGGCAGCATCCCGCCGTACATGTCGATTGTGAAATGGCCCGCCATGAGCAGCATCAGGGGTCTGTTGCGAAAAACGGCCGTCTTGGGTACGGCGAGTGCCATGGAGGCGATGTCCTCGGCCCGTGATCGAGCGTGAGCGTCGCGGAGGAGTCGTCGGGGCGGTGCCCGGGCGTGTTGTACCCTCGACCGGAGTGCCGGTCAAGGTGCGCGATGTGCACCGCGTTTGCGCAATTGGAGGGCAGGACTCTACAATATCTATTGATCGCGCATGGGATGGGCTGCCCATCCCGTTTTGTGGTGCGCATCCTCTTTCCAGAAATCCAGGAGACGAAGAGACGAATGGCGAATAAAAGCGCTACGCCTGCATTGAACAGCGAAGAGATTGCCGTACTGCGCGATGCACTCCGCGCGACCAGCCGTCCGATGACCACTGCTGAACTTGTCAGTGCGCTGCGCCAGGCAGCTGCCAATCGCTGATCGTCTCGCCCGTACCGGCTTCCTCGCCACGCTTGGCGATGAAAGTCGGGACTTACGGGGGATGCATTGTCACGACAGGAGAGTCACGCGCATGGTGGCTGAACAGACACTTCCCGAATTGACGTATAGCGGCAACGATCCTGAGAAGTCGCTCGCCGAGCGCGTCTTCCAGGTGATTCGCGCACAAGGCATGTTTGCATCCAACTACGCGCCAATCCGCGTGAGGCTCGGCGAGCTAGCCGCGTTCCTCAACGCGTCGGAGCAGGATGTCCGTGGCGCTGTCGAGGCGAACGGAGATATCTTCGTCCTCGAGGATGACGAGGCGGCGACCTGGGTCGTTTCCACACGGCTCGGCACTCCACCGGTCGAGATGGTGCCGGATTCGAGGCACACCTTCGCCGAGCGGCTCATGACACCGGAACCGGCACCCGAGCGTCCCCTCCGAACCGAGCGGCCGATACCAGAGATGTTTGTGCCGACCGAAGTCGGTGCCGCAATCGGCGACGCCCGCGAGGAGGAGGTCGAGGTCGAAGCCGAGCTCCGGGATGAGGGCATTGAGGTCGATGAGGACATCACGGTCGAGCTTGTGACGCCGGAGGCTGCTCCCGAGGCACCTGCGGAGGCCGAGATGGTCGAGTCTGAGCCTGTGGGCGAGGAAGAGGCCGAAGTCGCTCCGGAGGCTGTCGTCGAGGCGGCGCCAGAGGTTGTCGAGGAGGCCGAGGAGGCGCCGGAAGCGGCCGTCGGTGTCAGTGACCTGAGCAACTACGACGACGATGCGGTCGCCGAGGCGGTCCGCGAGGCGCTGCGCAACGATTCACGTGTTGCCAACTTTGCCGACCAGTGGATGGCCGAGGATAGGGTCGAGCGGCTCAGCCGCGGCAATCTGCGGGGCCTCGCCGATTACATCAACGAGCAGGAACAGCCGCTGACTGACGACGTGCTGGTGCAGGATGTTCTTGGCGTGCGGCGAAGTGCGAGTGACTTCGAGACAATGAGGTTCTCGATGAACTACCGGCTCTCGTCGGAGCGCAACTTCGAGTTCCTCGGCACACCGGACCAGCCGTTCTGGGGCACCACCGACCTGCCGCCGATCGGCACGACTCGCCGCAAGGCGAGTGACATCGGTACTGACTATCGCTACCTCGTCGACGAGGTCCCGGCGAGTAGCGTCGAGCCGCGCTCCGTCAAGACGGTCCAGCATACGCTCTCGTTCTACGAGTTCACCTACGGCGTACTGCCACTTGATGCCCAGATGCAGGCGCTGCTGCCGGCACCGATGATGCCGGACCAGCGATCCGCCGTGTTGATGGTCGAGATCCCGCAGTTCGAGAACTCGGTCTACCTCGTCGAGGTTCGCTACCCGACGCACAACCGCGGCGGCTTCATCCTTGGCCTTGACGATTTTTACGAGGAGAAGCTGGTTCCGGGCGCGATGCTCTCGATCGAGGCGACCGACAACGACGGCCAGTACAAGATCGAATACCTCGAGGACGAGGAGAGGCAGGACCGCTTCCTCGAGCTCGACGATCGCCGGGCGCCGAAGTACGTCTTCCGGCCGCTCAGCTACGACACGGCGATCGATTCCGACTGGCTCATCACCGAGGATCGCTTCCCACGATTCGGCAATGAGAAGCCGCTCTCCGAGCGCCAGCGCCGCCGCATCGAGGAGGTCATCGAGGAGACGTTCCGGCGTGTCGGCGATCAGGACGGCGACAATTGGTACGCTACCTTCACCGATCTGCTGGTCGCCGTGAACGTGGAGCGGCCGGCGTCCGAGACGATGCTCCGCGAGGCAATCGAGTCGATGCCGTCGGTGACCGACGACGGTTCGGGCATGTTGACCTATGACCCATCTGCCTGACGACGAAGATGCCCTCGACCACATCCGGGTCTTCACTCCCGAGGAGGAGGTGGATCCGGATGAGGCCGAGGTGGCCGAAGAGCCCAAGCCTGCGCTCGACGAGGTGATCGCTGCGCTCATTGGGGGTGAGTATCCGCGCAGCGTATTGGTTGGTCTCTCTGATCTTGGCGTGCGAGACGCAGCCGAGCTGGACCGGGCCTGGCCGCAAATCGACGTCGGTATCCGGCGGGCGGTGCCCGTCGAGCTGTCCGATCTCGCGGAGGAGCGGGTGGACTACGTGTTCCATCGCGCGCTCGCGACGCTGCTCGACGACCCGGACCCCGCCGTTCGTCAGCGGGCGATCGCTGGACTGTGGGAAGACGAGGACTTGCGTCTCGCTTCCTCCTTGGCAACGATGGTGCGCGACGACGAGTCGGAGGACGTCCGGGCCGAGGCAGCCCGCGGTCTCGGGAAGTTCGTCGAGCGCATCGAGCTCGGCGAGATCGAGAGTCGGGTGGGCGAAGAGGTGCTTGGGGCGCTCCGAGACGCGCTGGAAGACGATACCGAGTCGATGCACGTTCGCGCCCGGGCGCTGGAGTCGCTCTCCGTCATCAGTGACGACGAGTCGATGCGCGAGGCGATCGATCGTTTCTACACGGAGGACGAGACCGGCTTTCGTGCCACGGCGATCTTCGCGATGGGCTGCAGCGCGGAC
>DASYWL010000141.1:0-4057 GCA_035936055.1 Thermomicrobiales bacterium | reverse complement strand
GATCCATCGCTCATGTCACATTAGGCGCAAGATCCATGATGCGCGTGTGATTATCGCTATGTCAAGACTACAGCGGACGACCATTTGTGAGACGGTTTCACTATGCCTGCCGTCGTCCCTGGGCCAATCCGACCGGGTCTTGCGCCTCCGCCGGCGCTCGCCCCCTTGGTCACACTGCCCTCCACTCGGCGAACCCACGACCCCGGCAGAAACTCAATGGCTCCGGCAATACCCGACGCCGGCTGGCATCTCCCAGACTTGGCGCAACATGCCGCGAGCGCGGTGGGGAAAGGGAATGGTCCGTACGACGGCATCCTTTGGTACGATGCCTCATGGTCGCCGCCAGCACGCGCGAACCCCTGCCGCCCACCACGAGGTCATCGACTCATGACCGACTCCGGATGCGCCGATCCGGCAGGTCGATCTCTGTCACCACCGGCTTGCCCCACCGTCCCGCCAGTCGTCGGGCGACCTCATCGGTGTTGCCAGCCCCCATCGCTGCGCTTCCCGCCACCGAACCACTTGCCTGGGTGCACCGCGTGAGCTTCCTGGACATCCCGTACGACACCACGACGGTCGTTGCCATCGCCCTCATCGTCTACGCCATGACGGCGCTCTCGGCCATCGCCGGGTTCGGTTTCGGCACGGTGGCCGTCCCAATGCTGCTCCTGGTGCTGCCACCGGCGGCCACGGTCGCGGTGGTGAAGGTCGTCGGCACCGGCACCGGCTGGATCGTGCTGCTGTCGATCTGGCGCAGGATTCAGTGGCTTACCGTCGTCAAGATCCTTCCGGCGGCACTGGTGGGCCTCGTTTTCGGAGGGTACATCCTGAAAACGTCTCGTCCGTCAACGATCCAGCTCATCGTCGGAGTGCTGGTGCTGTTCTCGGCAGCCACGCTCGTCGTCCGGCCAATTCTGATCGAGAACGACGCCATCTGGTCGACCTCACTCATCGGCTTCCTGACCGGCGTGATGGGCAACGCCACCGGCCTGCTGGCTCCGGCAGTGGTCGTCTACTTCACCGGCCGCCAGTTCCCCAAGGATGTCTTTCGGGCTACCACCCTGTCGCTCTTCCTCATCATCGAGCTGGTCAGGCTGCCGACACTGCTGCTGCAGGGTGCCATCACGCTCGAGGACATCCGTTTCGCGCTGCTGCTGGTCCCGGCAGCGGTCGCCGGTCGGCTCAGCGGGCTGAGACTGGTGCGTTACGTCCCGGCGGCACAGTTCCGGGCGCTGGTGATCGCGCTCCTCTTTGTCATGGCGACGACGAGCATCCTCAGCGGCGCGCAGGGGCTCATCCGCTGATGGCCATCGATTCCGTCTTCCTGCTCGCCTGCCTGATCATGTTCACGGCGACGGTCGTCTCCGGGCTCGCCGGGTTCGGGCTCTCGATCGTCTCGATCCCGCCGCTGTTGCTGCTCTACGAGCCGGGAACGGCGATTGCGCTCAACAAGATCCTCACCCTGGGAACAACGTGGATCATCATTGTCGAGACGTGGAAGCATATCTCGTGGCGATGGATCTCCCGGATCCTGCCGCTCGTTCTCGCCGGGCTCTTCGCCGGGAGCTGGCTGCTGCGGGTGCTGGACCCCAACGTCATCAAGGTGATCGCCGGCGCGACCGTCTTCGCGCTGGCAGTGCTGCTGCTGGCGTGGCACCCGCACGCGCTGCCCGAGCGTCCGTGGATGGCACCGCTGGTCGGGCTGCTGAGCGGTGCGGCGTCAACCTCGACCGGCATGGCCGGACCGCCACTGGTGCTCTTCTTCACGCTGATGGCCGTCGGCAAGCAGACGTTCCGGGCAACGAGCGCGATGTACTTCATCACTCTCGATATCGTGGGCCTGCCGACGCTGATCGGCCAGGGATCGGTGAGCGGGAGCGATCTGCGCCTGGCGCTCGCCCTGGCCCCGGTGGCAGTCATCGGACGGCTCCTAGGCGCCAAGCTGGTGCCCTACGTCTCCCCACTGGCGTTCCGCCGGGCGACGCTCGGGCTGCTGCTGGTGACGGGAACGGTCTCGATGGTGACCGGCCTCTCGGCCCTCTTGTGAACGCTGCTGACGAGCGATCCCACCCATCACCGATAACACTACGCCTCGCAGGGCACCCTTCGCGCCGGCCTTGCCTCGCTCCGGGCGACGACCACCTGGTCTTCGCGTCGTCGATTGGTGACATCCGCGACGGATTTCCGGCCACTGGCGGACCAAGGAAGGGCCATGTGTCCTCACCATCCCCTTGCCGGTCTGGTAGGCTAGGCCACCGAGGAAAATCGACGCTGTGTCATGACGGGAGTGACATCTCCGATGCTGAGTATTCTCCTGCGGAGTTGGTGGGTCCTGATCCTGCGCGGCCTGTTCGCCATCATGTTCGGTCTCATCGTCCTGGTCTGGCCGGACATTACCGTGTTCGTCATTGTCACCATCATGGGCGCCTTCCTGATGCTCGACGGCATGATCGAGATCTGGGTCGGCTTTCTCGGACGTGGCCGCGACGAGCACTGGTGGACCGACGCTTTTCTCGGCATCGTCGCCGTGCTGGCCGGCGTCGCGGTGATCGCCTGGCCCGGCATCACCGCCGTCGGTCTGATGATCTTCATCGGCGCGATGATCGCCGTCTACGGCGCCACCATGCTCTACCAGGCAATCCGGCTCCGGAACGAGATGACCGGCGAAGGGCTGCTGATCGCGAACGGTGGAATCGCACTGGTGCTCGGCGTCAGCTTCATGATCTTCCCAGGCGCGGGTGCCATCAGTCTTGTCTACCTCATCGCCGCGTTCTTCATCGTCTTCGGCCTGCTGCTTGTCATGCTGGGATGGAAGCTCCACGGCGTGCTCGGTGACCTGCGGGACGAAGCCACGAGACAGGAAACCGCTCTTCGGCAAGAACCGTGATATTTCACGTGGACTTGCCGATGCACCCGGTCGGCTCGTACACAGTGCGTATAATCCGGACACCGGCGAGACGCCGGTGTCCGAGGAGCCGGTTGGCTCGCACGGTACGCTGGGCGGCTTCCAGACGGAGCCGTTCCTGCTGCACCCTCGCGATCTCGACCTTGGCGCGGAGTCGATCGTCGATGCAGAGGCACTGCATCGCCATCTGAAACGATGGGTGCCGGCCGTACCCCGGAGAGACAGTGGAACCTGACATGAAACAGGATGACGCGACGATCTCGATCCCACAGATCGTGACCGTCGCGACGATGAACGTCGGCAACGGCATGGCGCCGGACGACCAGCTCGTGAAGGTCGTCCGGCAGGTGCAGCCCGACATCCTCGCCTTCGAGGAGCTCAACCATCGCCAGGCGGAGCACCTCGCCGAGAAGCTGGCCGACATCTGGGCGCACCAGTTCAGCTTCGGGGACGGCTACGAGGGGCGCGCTATCTTCAGCCGGTTCCCTCTGCTGCGACAGGAGATGCTGCCGATCACCAGCGACCGTCCGGACGGCCTCGTGGAGGTCGAGCTCGACGGACAGGCGCTCACCATTATCGTCGGTCACCCGCGCCCGCCCAAGTTCAGGGGGCGAGGGCTGGAGACGCCCTACTCCTCACACCGGCAGCTGCTGCGGCTGGCCGACATCGCGGTGGAGCGATCCCCGGCCGTACTGCTGGGCGACTTCAATGTGCGGCCCGACAACGGCATTTACGAGCGGCTGCGCCAGCGTGGGCTGGTGGATGCCTTTGCCGAATCGGGCGAGGGGCCGGAGCGCACATTCCCCGTGCGCGTTGCCAACGAGATCAGGACGTTCGGCCGGCGGACTGTCCGAGTCAAGACCCCGCCGGTCTTCCGTGCGGACTACATCTGGCACACGCCCGATATCCGATCGGTGGCGACCTGGGTCGGCGCCGACACCGGCTCGGACCATCTTCCCGTCGTGTCCCGCCTCGCCATCCCGCCGAAACCCTGACCAATATGCGGTGTCAATTTGGGTCGTCGTGGATCCCCTGAGCAGACCACCCACCCATCATATCGCTACATTGATACGAAATCCGGGTAAAACGAGAACGACACCTGCGGCGCTGGTGCTTCGCGCGGGGCACTTCACCTCGGCCGTTCAGGCCTCG
>DASYWL010000140.1:0-3370 GCA_035936055.1 Thermomicrobiales bacterium | reverse complement strand
GGCGATCCGATTGGCGCTTGGCGCTGGTGGTGCCGGTAAGCACCGGCAGGAGGGCCATGGCACCGAAGAGCAGCAGCCAGAAGACGAGCAGGGCGTCGATCAATAGGGTCGTCATGGTCTCGGTTCCTTTCCCCCGGCCTGGCCAGGATGCATCAACGTTTGATCCGTCACGGGCTGCGCATCGGCGCAGCGCCGGCAAATCCGCGGCCGAGCGATCTCGGCCGATGCTGGTGCGGGGAACCGGGGCGGGATTGGCTCGGGGCCGAGCCACCCGGCTGTACTTCTTATGAGGTGTACGTATTCGTATTGTGCCGTTGGGCGGATTCCCGTCGACCAGGGCGGCTGCACAGGGTGTGCAGTACCGTTTGGGTGCGAGCATGAACGCCGTGTCGTTCAACACGCATGCGTGAGGAGACGTCAGCCATGCCCTTCGATGCCGACGCGCGTCGTGCGCTGCTGGAACGCCATGCCAACGATTGGCTCCGCGTGGGGATCGAGAACCTCCACCGTGAGTTCCCGCACAAACCCAACCTCATCATCACCGAGCCGGGACCGATCCGCACCCACCGTGAGTGCCACCCGGTCTTCTTCGGCTCGTTCGACTGGCATTCCTGTGTCGAGATGTACTGGATGATGGTCCGCATCATGAAACTGGTTCCGGGCCTTCCGAACGAAACAGCCGCCCGCGAGGCGATCGAGACGCTGCTCACAGAGGAGGGCATGGCGCAGGAGTTGGCAACGTTCCGCGATCCCTCCTCTCGGAGCATGGAGCGCCCCTACGGCTGGGGCTGGTACCTGACCTTCGTGCATGAGTTGGCGACGTGGGACGACGGCGATGCCGGGTGCTGGCTGGAACGGTCGCGCCCTCTGGCAGACCACTTCACCGCGGGCTTCGTCCAGTGGCTGCCGAAGCTCCATTACCCGCAGCGATTCGGCATGCATGCGAACACGGCCTTCGGGCTGGCGCGATCGTGGGGCTGGGCCGGTCACCTGACCGACCAAGGGGACGATACCCTGCGCGAGGCGATCCGGGAGGCGGCGCTGCGCTACTTCGCTGCTGACACCGACTATCCGGCGCACTACGAGCCCTCCGGCGCCGACTTCCTCTCGGGCGCGCTGACGGAGGCCGAATTGATGTCACTGGTGCTGCAGTCAGGCGAATTTCCGGCATGGCTGGAGCGGTTTCTGCCCGGGATCCATGCCGCACAGCCGGACGTGCTCTTCCACCCAGTTGTGGTCACCGACACATCGGACGGTCAGCTTGCCCATCTGGAAGGGCTCAACCTGAGCCGCGCGGCGGCCTTCGTCGCGATCGCCGATGCACTGCCGGTAGCCGATGTGCGCATCGATCCGATGCTCGATGCCGCCGAGCGGCATGCGGATGCATCACTGGGACAGGCGAGCGGCAGCAACTACATGGTGGAGCATTGGCTCGCGACTTACGCGGTATTGCTGCTCGGCCAGTAGGCAGCAGAGGGCACACTCTGTCTGTTCAGCAGAGTATCTGGTCCCGTTCTTGCGCGCTCGGCGCGTTGGATGTCGCCCGTCCAACCGGGCAGAATCATCGCCGATCGGCAATTACTGGCCGCCGTGAAACCATGACGAGCCATCAGGAGCACCACACACCGATGAGTGGAATTATCGCAAGCCGTGGAAGGATCGACCCCGAGCAGGGCGAGCGCATGCTGGATCGGCTGGTCCACCGCGGGCCGGACGGCTCGGGCAGCGCAGTAGTCGGCGAGAGCTGGCTCGGCCACCGCTGGCTAGCGATCGTCGAGGATAGCCAGCAGCCGATCAGATCCGAGGCGGCCGGGCTGACGCTGATCGCCGACGGCGAGGTCTACAACGCCGCCGAGCTGCGCGATGCCTGCGGTGACGTCGCGTTCGCTACCCGCGACACGGTTGAGACCGCGTTGCATCTCTACGCGACGAGCGGCCCGGAGGCCTTCGCCGAGATGGACGGACAGTTCGCGCTGGTGACCGCCGGTGATGACGGCCGGTTCGTCGCCGCGCGCGACCCCTTCGGGCTCAAGCCACTCTTCTGGGCGCGCAGGGACAGACAGACCCTCTTCGCATCTGAGCTGAGCGCCTACGACGAGGACTGGATGCCACTGGCGGAGTTCTTTCCGCCCGGGCACTACTGGACCCCGCAGGAGGGCCTGGTGCGGTTCGCCTACGCCGTCCCGGATGCACCGGCCATGGCCACACCATTCGAGCGACCGGAGGAAGAGGGCGACCCCATCCCCGAGGAGATTCTCGAGCGAGTGCGCAAGGAACTGGAGGAGGCGGCCGAGCAGCAGATGATGGGCAATGCGCCGATCGGCGCGTTCCTCTCCGGCGGGCTCGACTCCAGCGTGATCGCCGCGCTCGCCGCTCGGTGGTGCGAACAGTGCGGGCAGCGGCTCAAGACGTTCGCGGTCGGCTTCGAGGGCGCGCCCGACCTCGCGGCAGCGCGGGTGGTCGCCAGCCATCTCGGCACCGATCACTACGAGAAGACCTACACCGCCGACGAAGCACTCGAGGTGCTGCCGGAGGTCGTGTTGGCGCTGGAGAACTTCGATCCCTCGCTGGTGCGCAGCTCGGTATCCAACTACATCGTCGCCGAGCTCGCAGCGCAGCACGTCAAGGTAGTGCTCTGCGGTGAGGGCGCCGACGAGATCTTTGGCGGCTACCACTATCTCAAGGAGTTCGACAGCGAGGAGGCGCTGCACGCCGAGCTTGTGCGCGGCATCGAGGGTGGTCACAACGGCGGCTTCCAGCGGGTCGATCGCACCACCATGATCCATAGCCTCCAGGCGCGCATGCCCTTCATGGCGCGGGACAACATCGCCCTCGGCTTCGCGATCCCTGCGGCGTGGAAGCTGGCCAGCGACGTGATGCCGGAGAAGCACGTGCTGCGCGAGGCATTCCAGGGCTGGTTGCCGCATGACATCCTCTCGCGCAAGAAGGCGCAATTCGGTGAGGGTTCCGGCGCGGTCGATGTGCTGCAGGAGCGCATGACGGAGAGCGTCACCGAGGAGGAGCTGCAGCGCGAGCGGGACGTCGTCGCGCCGCCGCTGCGCACGCGCGAGGAGCTCGCCTACTATCGAATCTTCGCCGAGCACTTCCCCGGTGCACAGGCGGAGAAGGTGGTCGGCCGGTTCGTGACAGCATGATGAGTGACATGAACCAACCCACGAGCACACAGCTGTCGGTCGAGCAGACCGAACGTGTCGACAACCGGCTCGAGGAGCTCTACCGGCGGCACTACTCGCAATACGCGACGAGGTGACCTCCTACTACACGCCGGGAATCGGCTATCACAAGCCGGCCATGCCGGAGCCCGAGCAGGAGCAATTCGCGATCGCGCTGGCGACGCTCGACGGTGAGG
>DASYWL010000139.1:0-7014 GCA_035936055.1 Thermomicrobiales bacterium | reverse complement strand
GTGCCAGGCCGTGAGTCCCGGAACCGTTCTCGGCGTATCGGACAGGAGCGCCTCGAGGTCGCTGAGATGGACGTGGTCGGTCGGGTCGGTGGCATCGATGACGGGATCGTGATCGATGATCTCTGTGGTGCCGGAGATGCGGATCAGCGGTGGCAGGTGATCCGCGAGTGGTATCAGGAGGGCGCCGCAGAGAATTGCCGCTGCAGTGAGCAGGATCAGGATCGACCGTTCGATGCGAGGGAGGGTGCCCAAGGCGAGTCCTGCCGCGCACAAAGCGGTGCCCACCGTCCGCACGTAGAGCGAGCCGTACATGGTGGCGGTCAGATGGGGCGAGTCGACGAGCAGCGGATAGAGATAACCGTAGGCCAATCCGCCGACGCCGAAGACGAGGAAGCCAGCTGCTACCCAGCGGAGCCGTATGCGTGCGGGCTCGAGGGGTGAGATCGCGAGAACAAAGGCGCCGAAGATCTGGCCGATGGCCAGGAAGACCTCGAACCCGGTCTTGGCGTTCGGGTTGAGTACCACGAAGCGCACGGAGTCAAAGAGGATGACGAGCGCCAGCCAGCCGACTGCCAGCGCAGCGATAACAATCGCGATGAGCCATGATATGCGACTCGCAATGCCGGAACGCATGAGGTTGCGCAGGCGAATCGGCTGGCCGGCCACACCGGCGGTCTGGCGGTGGTTCGCGTGATGAAGTGCGGTTCTTCCACGCATGTAGAATCTGCTCCCCAAGCAATCGATCTCGTCGAACATTGCTGACGGCTACACTCGGCAAAGAGCGGTGCATCGCGAGGAGAAACGGCCCTGCACCTGCGAACCGCCCTGGTGTCGCGTCGTCTCCCGAGTGTGTGCTGCCCCCGCGGATACTATAGCCTCGTTCGTGGGCAACCGGGAAGTCTAGCCCGACGGAGCCATTGACCAAGGGCGCTTGCTCGGCTTGGAGGAAAGGGAAAACACGGCGGAGAGTCATTCCCGCAGTGCTAATTGGCTACTATTCTGGAGTGAGAAGCGGCAGATCAGCCGTCGACGGAGACGCCAAAGAGGCTGGCACACTTCTTGAGACTGTCAGAGGCCGCGCCCTTGATGAGATCCTCGCCCGAGCCGTCGTCCAGCGCTTGGACGCCAATCGCCTGACGGGTGCCGAGCTCGGGGATCGTCAGCTCGCCGACGACAATGCTGACCTGAACCTCGCGCGGCTCGCTGCGGCGGGTCGCCTCATTCCAGCGGTTGAGCTGCATCAGTTCCCGGTCTCGTGAGACAATGCGGAAGTTCCAGCTATTGCACGCCTTGTTCAGCCGCTCGGTCACCACGGAAACCGGCAGGTAGGAGACCTGTCGCCCGCCGATCTTGCGCGTCTGAACGACCTCTGGCCGGAACCGCCGTCCCAGCAGATCCAGGATCTCGTCGGCGCTGCGCTCCCCGGCGGGGCTGAGGGGCTGCACGGGATTGAGCTCTTCGACCGCCATGATGCTCGCTCTCCTGTCACTCTGGGGCTCATGCGCTGCTCTGATAGTGACGGCGCTCGGCCCGCGGGTGGGTGCAGTCCGCGCGGCACCGAGCTCCGGTCACACTCACAGTATACCGGAAAATAGAACATACGTTCGGAAACCAGTGTAGCACAGGAGGTCGGGAAAGCTGGTTGAAGCGAGGTGTGCCTGCTGGGCAGGGAGAGCGCGTGGTTGGAGGCAGGCCGGCGACGTCTATCTCAGAGGGAAAGCGGTGGTCGGTCGCGGAGCGAGCCAACCAGCGCTCGGTACTGTGGTGGGGGCTGCGGTAGCCGGTATCCTGCCGGTCAGCCGACGGCCGCCGCAGGGGGCGCGACCGGCGTAGCCGCCGGTGATCCGATGGGCGAGACCGGTGTGGCACTGATTGTCGCCGGGCTCGGAGCGGGCGACGCCGGCATCCCCTGAGCAGGCGTAGCCGCAGGCGGGATCGCCGGTGTAGCAGGGGCCGTAGTCGCGGGAGTGGCGGCAGGCGGGGTCCCAGGAAGCGGCTCCATCACGATCTCGATACGACCGCGGTCAGACTCGAACCACAGGGTCCAGAGGTCGTCGAGCTGCTGCCCGGAAGCCTCCTCAAAGGCAGCCAGCAGGTCAGTGGGCGTCGCAACGTCGAACCGGTGCTCCTCGGCGTAGCTGCGGAGGGCCGTGAAGAAGGCGTCGTCGCCGATTTCCTCGCGGATCGCCTGGAACCCGAGCCCTGCCTTCCGATAGACCGTCGCGTAATACGCCCCGGCATCAGGGAAGTCGACCGTCGGTTGATCGACAACCTGATCACCGGTGGTGACCAGCATGAACCCGTAGCGGTGGATGAGACCGTCCCGCAGATGGGAGGCCGCCGCCTCCTCGCCGTGCTGGCGCTCGAAGTAGACGATCGTGCTGTACTCAGTCAGCCCTTCGTCGAGAAAGGCGTTGGAGTGGGGGTTGCTGCCGACGAGCCCGTACCACCATTGATGCGCCACCTCGTGCGCGACAAGAAACTCGATCGCTCCCGGTCGGCTCCCCAGTGCCTCCGGATCCGGGTAGAAGTCGCTGCCGATGAAGACGAGCTGCGGGAACTCGTATCCGATGGCGTGGGGCACCGGTACCAGGTCGAGTGCTTCGTACGGGTAGGGGCCGAAGAGTTCGGTGAAGATCGCGAACGATTGTGCCGCCCACTGCAGGATCTGCTCGCTCCCCGCCTCTTCGCCGGGCCGGTGCCAGGACGTGATGGTGGTGCCCGCCACCTCGGTGCTGGTCGATTCCAGGTTCGGATCCGCGATGATGGCAACGTCACGGACCGGCCCAGTGACAATTCGTTCGGTGCGGTATCCGTCGCTCTCCGTGGATCCGACTTCGACGCCGGTGGTGACCAGCACGAGATCGGCTGGTGCGGTGAGTGTGATGTCGAAGAGGGCCGTGTTGCTGAAGGTAATGTCGCTCCAGGCCGCCGGCGGGTCGGTTACCCATCCAGCCTCGGAGTCATGCCCGGCGAGCATCGGGATCCCGTGCGCGAGCGTCCACGTGCCCGTCTCCGGCGTGTACCGGAAGAGGCCGTTCTCGTCAGGCGGGTCGATTGGGACGGTGGTCTCGAAGTCCATGCGAAGGGAGACCGCTTCACCCGGCGTGAGGCTCGTCGCCAGCGGGATGCGCAGGATAGCGAGGTCACGCTCACCCGCGTCCTCAATGGCGATCGGGGTCGCGTCCGGCACCGAGTGGAGGGGCGGTGGCTGCACCTCGACCGGCTCCCCGTCAACCTGCACATTGGCAACCGCCATTTCGCCGCTGCCGTACTGCCGCAAATTCGGGTAGAGCCGGAGCCAAAGATCGTCGAGCGCCTCGCCGGTCGTGTTGACGTAGTGCAGGTCGAGCGTGCCAACGATGCGGGGCTCGGTGAACGTCTCCGGCAGCTTGGGGGTCGCTGCCACCGGCGACGCGACCGGCGAAGCCAGCGGGCTGGCGATGGGAACGGGTTGAGTGGCGGTTGGCTCCGGTGGGAGCAGGAGGGTCGCCGCGATGGTGTAGCGTGGCATCGTGTCTGTTTGCTGGGCGATGGTTTCCCGGTGTTCGGGCAGTACAGCGGAGAGGGGGCCGTCGTCACCGTTGACGCCCGTTGTTCCCTGCCGGGCAGCCGGAGTCATGATGAAGCCGAGCGCGATCGCGAGTGCCAGCATAGCTGTGGCCATGACGGTGAGGAGCGATCGTCGTCCGTGCATGAAAGACTCCTCCGAGTGGTGATACTGCTGGCACCTTGTGTTTCGTCGCCCTCCGGCTTCCGTATGATACCGTAGCAGGCAGGCTCGCGAATGCAGAAATGGTGGAAGCGATGATTGGACGGGTACGGTGGACGACAACAGCGGTGCTGCTCCTGCTCGCGCTGCCGTGGCTGGTGCCGGTGGCGCTCGGCCAGCAGGTCGATGCCGGGTGCCCTGTCGACGACGCTGATATCGTGATCGATCCCGGCCACGGAGGCGATGATCCGGGCGCGCAGCAGGAGACCTACGCGCTGGACGAGGCGGCGCTCAACCTTGAGATCGCCGAACGGGTCGCCGAATTGCTGCGCGATGAACACCTTCTCGCAGTAGCGCTCACGAGGACCGACAACGGCACGACACTCGGCAACAGCGAGCGGGGCGACATCGCCAACGCCTGCGGGGCAGACCTCTTCGTGATGATCCATCTCAACGCCGCCTTCGATCCCGAGCAAGACTACACGGTCACGCTTTGGGGCGAGAAGACGAAGGACTTGGCCTTCAGCCAGGTGATGCTGCGCTCATTGGCGTCCCTCGGCATTCCTATGGCGGACTCGTGGCAGTTCGACAACGGAGCGTTGCTGCGCGCGCGGATGCCGAGCGTGCTGGTTGAGGGGGCCTTCATGACCAACGAGGCCGAGGCGATGGACCTTGCTAATGGCGTGCGGCAGCAGTGGATCGCCCAGGCGGTCGTGCAGGGGGTGGTCGACTGGCTCGAGCTGACCGGGGAGCGAGCGCGATGACCTCACTCCGAGTCGGCGCACTCGTCGTGATCCTCCTCTTCGCCGCCGGTACCCCCGCGATCCTGGCGATGCAAGCCACGCCGGAGCCGGCGGCGACACCGGTCACCCAGCCAGTCGGGCTCGTTTACCCGCCAGCCGCGATCATACATGGAGCCACCCTCGGAGAGTGGAACGCGCGGTACTGGCAGTGGGTCACCAGTCTGCCGGTGGGTGAGAACCCTGGGCAGGACGCGACTGGTGAGCTGTGCGGCTACGGGCAGAACGACCCGGTATTTTTCATCCCCGGCAACATGCCGCCCTGTACCGTTCCGGCGGGCATTGCCATCTTCCTGCCGGTCGCCGGTACCGAATGCTCCACGCTGGAGCCGCCACCGTTCCATGGCGAGGGTGAGGACGAGCTGGCGGCCTGCGCCGCCGCTGATGGCGACCGCTACACGAACATCTCCGTAGTCGTGAACGGTGAGGAGATACCGGAGGTGGAGCGCTTCCGCGCAGCCTCGCCAGCGTTCACGCTTCAGCTTCCGGAGGAGAACATTCTCGCCGTGTCGGCGGAGACAGGACGCGCAGTCGCCGACGGGTACGCGCTCGTACTCGCCCCGTTGCCTCCGGGCGAGCACGAAATCGTGATGCACGTCGAGGTGGTGGATGGATACGCGCTGCCAGACAAAACGCTTCGCTTGACCGTCGTC
This sequence comes from Thermomicrobiales bacterium, assembly GCA_035936055.1. GTDB lineage: Bacteria > Chloroflexota > Chloroflexia > Thermomicrobiales > UBA6265 > JACCVC01. The sequence continues at coordinate 1,849 of DASYWL010000139.1, read as the reverse complement.
AAGCCGGACGCGGAGGGTTGAGCGATCACGCGTTTCGGGCGATGAGTCGCTCGGCCACGCCGGCAATGTCCGACGCGATCATGTCAGGCTCCGGAATTGCCGGATCGAGGACCTGTCCGGGACGGGCAACGAAGGTCGCGGCGCATCCCGCGCTCAGCGCACCGGCAACATCCCATGAGTGTGCCGCCACGAGCCGGAGGTCGCGGATCTCCACGCCCAGCGTCTCTGCCGCCATGCGGTAGGGTTCGGGTGCCGGCTTGAGGCGATGCACCGTGTCCGCCGAGAGAGCGGCCTCGAGCAGTGACATGAGCTCGGCGTTCTCCAGTTGGGCGCGGGCGACCTCCAGCGTCGAGTTGGTCAGACTGGCGAGGCGAAAGCCTGCGTCGCGGAGACGCTCCATGGCCGGGCGAACGTCAGGGTGCGGTGGCAAACCCCGCATGCTCGCTCCGAGTTCCTTCCGGTCCGCGTCCGAAAGCGTTACCCCATGTCGGCTGGCGACCATCGTCAGCGCGCCCATCGCCAGAGCGCCGAAGTCGTGGTAGTCGCCGGTGATGGTCGTGACGAATGCCGATTGCAGCATCTGTCCGAACCACTCGCGGCGGACGCCGGCATTGCCAAAGCGATCCTCGAAGAACGGGTCAAGTGCGCCGACATCGAGCAGCGTTTCGTTGACGTCGAAAACGATGACTTCCGGCATGAAGCTCTCCAGTCTGCAGTGGACGAGTTTTCGGAACCTCGGTCGCGGCAGGCTCGTGTTGGACCGGTCAAGGACTGCGGTGTTGTACGTGGGACAGCCTCACCAGTACCGGCTCGGCACTGTCTGTAGTCTAGCACCGGCGACTGATGCTGCCGCTCGTGTGCTTGGGGACTCAGGGAGGTATTCCAGGGCGTCGCTGTCAGCGGCATGGATAGCATGTGATTCAATCGCAGCGGAGGGACTCGATAATCTCGCGACGCCGCCTCGACACATGCGTTGGATTACCAAGGCGCTGTACGTATTTGTACGGATACCGCTTGCGAATCCCCGATCGGGGGTATCAGGCGTGGGAACAGCAGGATGGTCATGTATGCAGTAGTTAAGTATTGGTCTCTGTGGAGGGCACGCGAATGGAGCCGGAGGGTCGGTGTTCGGTTAGCAAATGCCCGGCACAGATTCTGCGGGTGGACTGCCGACGGCTCGACGACGTAGCAGGAGGACAACCATGCCGCACCGAACGCAGCGAGACCACGACAAGGACCAGGATATCGACCGGGCAGGGGAGCGCGGTGGCGACACCGGACCCTCGTCGTATGTGGATGACGGCCCGCAGGCTGAGAAGGGTGATGCCCGGCGGGACAAGCCGGTTCACAGCGGCCCGACGCGCCGCGGGACATCCCGCAACAAGAGCAAGCACGATAAGCGCTCCGGCTCTGACAGCAATGCATCGAATTGATTCGGTGTGAGTAACCCACGCGAACGGGCACGAGAAACCCCCGGGGACCAACCCCGGGGGCACATCTTTGCGAACTGCCAGGGACTCGAATCACGAACCCGCTCACGGCTGAGCTTGACCGTCGCGCGGACGTCTACCGGCGGTGCAATGATCAATCGTGGCCCGATGCCAAGGGTAAGTGGTACGAGTCGCTGCTGGAGCAGGCGCGTAGCCTCAAGGCCATCTGGCCCGTCGATAAGTTCTTCACCGTCGTAGTTGGCGTCGACCTGAAGCCGGTGGGTCACCAGCGTTTCCGTGGCATCTGTCCGTTCCATCGAGACACCAACCCGAGCCTGACTGTGAGCCTCGGCTACGACAACTTCAAGTGCTGGTCGTGCGGCGCATCAGGGGATATCTTCCAAGCGACCCGGCTGTAC
>DASYWL010000138.1:0-1636 GCA_035936055.1 Thermomicrobiales bacterium | reverse complement strand
CCTCTGCCGCCCGCTGAATGAAGCGAGACGAGTCGGCCACGGGATGGTCTGTCACTGGCGACCTCCTGGTCCGGCTGGTGCTCGGGCATTTGCTCCGGTGGGACAGGCGCTCCATGTCGCATGCCCTCCCTCTCTGCCGAGTCTCCAGATCATGACATCACGGTCGCGGCCTCCTCGGACCGCGCCGCTTCTCCTGATCATAACGGCGTCCCGCGGATAATGCATTGGGCAGACGCACAACCATCGGAGAGGTTGAGCGTGAGTTCTTGGGCAAACGCCCAATGGCGCTGGCGGCAGCGAGCTATCGCAGCGAGCGGAGCAGGAGGGCGAGACGGACCTGGACGGCCTGATCGAACCGGCGGGGATCAAGCCCGGTCAGGGAACGCACCTTGTCCAGGCGATAGGAGAGGGTATTGCGATGGATCCCGAGGTTGCCGGCCGTGGTCGAGGGGCAGCAGTCCTCGGCGAAGAAGACGTCGAGGGTGCGAATCAGCTCCGGCTCGTGGTCGAGCGGGCTGAGGAGATGGGCGGCGAGGTCCAGCTTCGTCTGCTCGTCGGCAACGCCGACGAATGCGGCAATCCCCAGGCTGTCGAGGCAGTGGACCCCATCTTGCCCTTGGACGCGGCGGCCGAGCGAGAGCGCCGCACGCGCGTCCTGGTAGGAGGCAGCGAGTCCCCGGACTCCGGGATGATAGCGCCCGACGCCGATATTGATTGTGGAACGGGTATCGCCACGGAGCCGGACCAGGAGGGCCTCGGCGGCGCGCTTGAGGGCTGTGAGATTCGACCAGGAGGCGCTCGGCTGACCGACGCCATCCGTAACGTCGACCCAGGGGTCGAGGCTGCTTGAATTGCTCGCCTTGAGCACCCCGATCTCACCGTCTCCGAGGTAGGCACAGATGGAATCATCGGGCAGCTGGAAGAACGAGGCGGTGCTGCCGATGATCAGCTGGGCGCGGCGACGGGGTGCACCACTGTCGGGTTCATCACGAACGACCGGCCCCGGGCGGAGGATGAATTCGGCCGCGTCGATCAGGATCACGGCACGCGGGGTGGTGAGATCCATGGCGAGGACCTTGGCCTCGCGCAGGAGCGCCGCCGGATCACCGACCCCGTGGAGGAGATCGTAGATCAGCTTGTCCTTGAGCTGGTACTTGTCGGGGAGGCGGTCAACGACCGTGACCTGGTTGACCACGAGATCGATGAGGGCCTGGGTCAGTCGCGGCGATGTTGCCTCGTGCTCGCCGGGCTCCGTAACGACCACCTCGCCGTCGTGGCCGTCCAAATGGAGCGAGAGGCGCGTGCAAGGCTCGCAGGTGATCGCGTCATCTGCTGCGAAGGCGTGCCCGAGCCGAGCCGGATCGCTGCTGGCGACGACCACCTGCTGCTCATTGGTGACCAGCACGGGTGTGCAGAGCAATTCCGACGCACGCTCAGCGACTCTGGCTGCGATCCGTTGGAACTCGCTGGCTTCCAAAGTCAAGAACCCCTTCGTTCACCTCGCCTGAAGCGCCAGTGACTTCCCCAATCAATGTCAGCGCGAGTTCAGCCAATGCCGCGCCCACTCGGCAATCTCGAGCCGATATGAGCTTCCGTAGCGCTATCTTCGGCTGCCGCTCTCGTCGATGAAGTGCTA
>DASYWL010000137.1:0-4361 GCA_035936055.1 Thermomicrobiales bacterium | reverse complement strand
GGCACCACGATGGCGGCGCCGATGGCCTCGAAGATGGCCTGCAGGTCGGCGGAGCTGGGTGCGATGAGAACGTGCTCGCTGTCCGGGTCGCTGGCCCAGGCGTTGAGCTGGCCCACGTTGACGCTGCCCAGGCCAATGGCGAAGATCTCGGTCCCCGCCGCCTTGGCAGCGTTGGCCGCGGCCAAGCCGTTGGCTGACGACGGAACGCTCTGGCCGTCGGTGAAGATGATCATCACCTTCTCGCTGGCGGGATTGGACCCGGCCAGCTGGGCCTCGGCAGTGTTGATGGCCGCCGTGTGGTTGGTCTGGCCGCCGGCCACCAGGGCGTTGATGTCCGCCTTGAGCGCCCCGGCGTTGGTGGTCAGTGGCTCGTTCACGGTGGCGTTGTCGGAAAAGCTGACCACGCCGACGCGGCTCCCGTTGGCGACCACGCCATCGAGGACCCCGTCGGTCGCTTCGTCGATCACGTCGACGAAGGCGTTGGCTCCCGTCTTCATGTTGGCCAACGGCGCCCCAGCCATGCTGCCGGAGCGGTCCAGGACCAACACGATGTCCACGGGGTTGCCGGCGATGCCGGTCTCGCCCTGGAGGGTGAGGGTCACGTCCGTCGACCCGTTGCAGGCGATGTCGGTAGCACTGAGGGTCTTGTTCGCGGTCACCGTGCCGGCTGCGGCCGAGGCCGCTCCCGACGTGACAGCCAACATGGCGAGCGCCAGGCCGGCTGCTGCAGCGATGCGACGAGCTGGCCTCTTGGGTCGTGTCACGGGTTGGGCCTCGGCCCTGCTCGTTCCCAAAGGCGGTGAGACACCGGCCCCTTGTCTGGAACCCTTCATCGGATTCTTCCTTTCTCATGCGGTGGCGCGTTGGGGTCTGTCTCGCCGCCGTTCCGGTGGCCGTGGCCCCGCATCAGGGACTCGCCTCGCCGATCCCACCCGGCGTGTATGTCCCTTGCAGCATCCCGGGCGTGTTGTCCCGTTGACTAGAGGCAGCTGTCCCGAATCGGGCGGGACATTGCCCATACGCCGTACACGATGCCGTAGAGCGTCATGGCTACGAGCGTCGCCACCCCGGGCGAGCCCATTTCTTCAGCCAGTTGAAGAACTCGCTAGTAGCTCCTCGTGACGAAGATCTCGAGCAGGGACTCCCATCAGTGACCGGGTGGGACCCGGCGCTTGACGGCGCGCAGCGGCTCGACGGACGGATTTGAACCGGCGACCTTCGGCTTATGAGACCCCTTAAGGTCGTGTCAGTCCATGCCATGAGGGCCCAAAACCGCCTCTGACCTGGTCTTTCTTGTGCCGCGCTGTGTCGCCTATTTCGGGCTGTGACGGCCCGTGCCGGCGTGTGCGTTAGAAGAAGCGTTAGAAGTTTCGGCCCAATCTGGATCTTGTCTGCAGGCCGGTGACGGGATGGTCCAGAAACAGTTGCCCGATCGGGCCAGCACCAGCAGCGCCCTCCGGGGCTGCGCCCGGTCTGCCTAGCCGACGACGAAGTCTGAGAGGTGATGCGCAAGCGCGCGCCCCCACGTTCGCGGAGGCCAACGACGTTGCGAAGGCCGGCTTGCGATCGAAGGTGAGGCCTGCCCTGGCCACGGCACTGTCCTGTCGACCTCCCGACTGGGCGGCTTCGACGACGCTGCCGCCCGTTCGCGGCTTTTGCCAGGACCAGGTAACGCCGGATCGGAGCGCTCAGCTGATTCGCGTTGGGCCGGTTCGCGCGCCCCTAGGTGCGCGATGTTGACGAGCTGGGTTGCGAGGGCACGCCCGCGGACGGCGCGGGGCATCGCTTCTCGATGGCGGATGCGTACCATCGGGACCATGGAGACGATCTCGAGCGGAGGGCTGGTCGCGTCGCGATCACACCCGCGAGAAAGATGACAAGTGGTCGAACCCGGCGCAGGTGAGCGACGTGCAGCGACGGGCTACTTCCCGCAGTACCGCGTTGCCGCTGAGCTGACGATCGCGCGCCTACGCGATCTCGAGTGGTTGAAGGTCGCGGATCCATCGGTAGGTGTCGCTGACGACTTTCAACTTGCTGTGCGCGCAGGTCCCATTCACGCGCTGCAGGTAAAGTGGAGCGGCTTTCCCGGTGCGTTCACGTTTCGAGAGTTCTGTGCAGGCCAGCCGTCCCTTGTCGGTGATCTCGCACGAGCATGGGAGCGAATCCGGTCCGCCCATCCGGGACGAGAGACGCGCGTGCACTTGGTGTCAAACGACTACGCCTCCACGAACGACTCCGTCCGCACTCCCGTTGCAGGCGCAGCAAACCACTTCGCGGCGTTCATCGCCCGAGGCGTCGACCTTGCTCGCGCTGCGCTACGGCGTGGTCCCGTACCTGACATTCACTCGGAGTCGTTCTTCGACGACTGGCAAGAGACCTGGGGGGTGCTGCGCGCTGCATCAGGCCTCGATGAGCAGCGCTTCTGGGAGTTCATCTCTGACTTCGAGCTGAACCTTGGTGTCGGACCAGAGGCGTTCCCGGAACTCGGTCGCACAACGCCGGCTCGTCGGCGAGATGTAGGCGAACTCGCAGACCTCCTGTTCGGAATCGTCGCCAACCCAGCCCACATCGTGCAGCTGACCCACGCTGAGCTCCTGGAACGACTCGGATGGACACATCGTCTGACGTTCCGAAGTCAGCACGTCTTCCCGGTTCCAACTGCCTATCAACCAAACGAAGCAGCGGTCGCGGACCTGTTGGGCGCAATCGAGACACACACCGGCGGCTATCTCGCGGTGGCCGCCCCTGCTGGTGCTGGGAAGTCAAGCCTCCTCACCGCGACAACGCTTCCCGCAAGGCGCACAATCCACTACTACGCGTACACGCCGGCGTCGCCCGATCCGTCAACCGGGCGGGGAGAGTCGGAGAACTTCTTCTTCGACCTTGTTACCGCGCTCGACGCCGCGGGCTTGCACACGGCCGACGTAGTGGATCCTCGCGATCGACTCGCGAACAATGACCGGTTGCTCCGCCAGCTCGATCTCGCAGGAAGGGAGTGGCAGGACGAGGGCACGCGCACGATCGTCGTCATCGACGGGCTCGACCACATACCGCGAGAACAGAACCCTTCCCGCTCCCTGATTGACGATCTGCCAAGCCCAGCGCAAATCCCCGACGGTGTCTTCGTCGTCCTCGGGACGCAGCTGATCGACATTCTGCCGGTGGCAGTCAGGACCGCGCTCTCGGACGACAGCCGGATCGTTGAGGTGCCGCCTCTTACCGACGTCACGATGCTTGCGATCGCGACCGCCGCTGGTCCAGGCGAATGGCTCCAACCGGAGCAGAAGCAGCGGCTCATCCAGATGAGCGAAGGCCATCCCCTTGCGCTCACGTACCTTCTCGAAGCGTTCTCGGCCATCGCGTTCGATCCGGATGACCCTGGTCCGGCCTGGTCCGCCGCCAGCTCGGTGCTCGGGGAAGGCGACCTCTATCGAGGGAGTGTTCTGGCGCGCTACGAGGGCTACTGGCAACACGTCGCTGACGCGGCCGATGTCCGCCAACTTCTAGCCACCGTCTCGCGGATACGGTCGCCGCTCCACCTTGACTGGCTTCGCACATGGAGCGCGCCCGAGTCGGTGAGGCGGTTTGCCGATTCCGCCGCGCCGTTTTTCATCAAAGACGGACCCTCGTGGAGCTTCATTCACAACAGCTTCAGACAGTTCCTAATCAAACGGACGGCAACCGTCGGAGGGGCATTCGATCCGGCGGAACATCGCCGGATACATGCTGAAGCCGCCGAAGTATGTGCGGCGTCGGTCGGCGCGTGGGAGTCCTATCGCGATGAGGAGCTTGCGCAGCGCGTACACGCCGAGCAGCACCATCAAGTTCTCGAGCTCGCCAGCCCTGAGCGGCTCCGGCAGCGACTGCTCGATCTTGCTCCCCAAGCGGCGATAGCCCTCGACACGGAGCTGGCCCTCCGATCTGCCGCTTCCCTGCACGATGCACGAGCCGTCCTCCAGCTCGCCCTGATGCAGTTCGAGCTCGAGTTGCGAGAGTCCGTCCTCGAGCCCCACGACCTCGCCTTCGCGTTGATCGACATCGGTGAGTACGACGTTGCGCTATCGCACGTCATCGCGGGGAGAGAACTTCGCCTGGACCAAACTCGCGCTCTCGAGGCTGCCGTGCGTCTTCGTGCCGCGGACCGCATCGCCGATGCGGGCGCGATCGTCCGCGCCGTGGGATCGGTCAGCACATTGCTAGAGACCTCACGACAGGACCGCTTCTATGACCGAAAGACTGCGGAGCGCATCCAGTGGTGGGTCGCCGCGCACGCGCAAATGCGGCCGGCGGTCGAGGTTCTGCGAGACATTGACGGTGCGCTTCCCGCTTCGAACGGGTCGGATCGCGAGCAGGGAGAGGAC
>DASYWL010000136.1:0-18581 GCA_035936055.1 Thermomicrobiales bacterium | reverse complement strand
CACCAAGGTGTGCGACGCGCTGGAGGTCCCGGTGGTGGTCAAGGAGGTCGGCTTCGGTATCTCCGCCGATGTCGCCCGACAGCTCCACGATGCGGGGGTTGCCGCGATCGACATCAGTGGCGCCGGCGGCACCTCGTGGAGCGCCGTCGAGCATCACCGTGCGGGAGATGATCATTACCGGCGGCTGAGCGAGACCTTCGTCGACTGGGGCATCCCGACTGCGGAGAGCCTTCGGATGGTGCGCGCATCGCTCCCGAACGCCGTTCTTTTCGCTAGCGGTGGGATGCGCACGGGTCTCGATGCTGCCAAGGCGGTGGCGCTCGGTGCGGACCTCGTTGGGTTCGCCGGCCCGATGCTGAAGGCAGCGGCCGACAGCGAGGCGGCTGCCGTGGCGATGCTCCGTATCCTGGTCGAGGAGCTCCGGCTGGCAATGTTCGCGACTGGCTCGCGCACGCTCTGCGACCTCCGACACGTACCGTTGCTCTATGCCGGCGGTGCGCGTCTGCCCCTGAGTGACCTCCGCTAGTCGCAGGTTGCCCCCTTAAGGCCATCAGCCCTGATCATGTGGCAACGGTGGTTTCCTGAGCGTGAGCCGAGTCGTGCCATCTTCTTGTGAGCAGGTGTCCGGCTGGCGTTCCCAATGCTGTGGCGTTGTACTAAGAGCCTGCGCCAATAGGTCATGATCGGCGCGGTGGGAGGGCATCCCAGCGGTAGCGCATCCGGCCCTCGAGCACCAGTCGTCCCACGATAATGACCATGGCCGACAAAGCCATTGGAAAGCCTTGAAGACCTTCCCGGACGGTGGAGCACCCTGTGCCCTCGTCGTCCTTGGTGCCTGCCTATTGGCGCAAGCTCTCAGGCGGATTTCGTATCAGGCATGTCGCTCCTCCCCGCTGTTCTCATCCTGCGGTGCCGTCGCCGTCTCATTTTCCCAGCCAGTTGTAGCGGCGCATGACGTCCATCAGGGCATTGTGGGGAATCGCTTCGACGGTGTGCCCGTCTCGACCCGTCATCGTCTCCGCGGCAACGAGCGCGTTGAGCACCGCCTCCTCGGTCGCCTCAATCGCGGCCGAGAAGAAGGGATTGATCCGGCTGTCGTTGATGTAGGACATGGTGCGGAGCGGATCCTCGGCGAAGCGATCGACGCGGTTTTCCGGGGCGTTCGAGAAGGCCAGCAGGATATCGCCGGAGGTGTGGTTCGCCGTCGCGCCAGTGCGGGCGAGCCCGAGCATGCCGCGCCGGCAGAGGCGTCGCAGCTGGCGGTCGGTGAGGGGTGCGTCGGTGGCGATCACCACGATCACGGATCCGTCCTTCCCGACACCCTGCTCGGCAACGACACCGAGCTCGCGGCCAACCGGCACGCCGTCCACCAGCAGGTGCTCGCGTGACCCGTAGTTGCCCTGGATCAGCACGCCGACCGTGTATCGTGCGCCGCCGATCTCGACCATGCGTGACGCCGTCCCGATACCGCCCTTGAACTCGAAGAGCCGCATCCCGGTGCCACCGCCGACGTTTCCCTCGGCGACCGGCCCGTCGGACGCCGAGTCGAGCGCGGCGAACACGTGGTCGATCGTCACGTGCTGACCACCGATGTCATTCAGGTAGCCGTCGTAGGTTTCGGCGACGACTGGGATCGAGAAGTCGGTGTCGCCGAGCGCCGGCTCGCGCTGCCCGATCCACTCCACGCACGCCCGGTGCGCCGTTCCCACGGAGAGCGTGTTGGTGATGAGGATCGGCGACTCCAGCAGCCCGTACTCGTCGACCTGCGACCGGCCCGTCATTTCCCCGGAGCCGTTCAGGGCCTCTATCGCCGCGGGAGCCATGGACGTGAAGATCGAGCCGGCGTGTGGGTGGATCGCGGTGACACCGGTGCGAGCAGGCCCGTCTTCGTGGATGACCGTGGTGTGGCCGACACTGACCTCCGGCACGTCGGTGATGGCGTTGCGTGCACCGGTTGGCAGCGTGCCGACGGTGATGCCGAGGTCGCGGAGCCGCGGCTGGCCCGTCACGCCTGTGGCTCCGACGGCAGATGGTCGCCGAGGAAGCGGATCCAGTTGCCGTGCATGATGCCGGCGATGTCGTCATCGCTGTAGTCGCGAGCGATGAGCAGCTCCGGGATCTGCTGGAGGTCGGCGATGGTGTCCAGGTCCTTGGGCGTCTGCTCGGTGCCGTAGCCTCCGTCGAGGTCGCTGCCGATGGCGGCGTGGCGTGAGGTGCCGGTGACCTGACAGACGTGGTCGATGTGGTCAACCACGTTGGCGACGGTGACGTTCTCCGGCGTCGACTCGCCCCGCACCCAGCCGGGCTCGAGCATCCACGCGTCGCAGACGGCGCCGATCACCGCACCGCGCTCGGCCAGCCGCTTGATCATCTCGTCGTCCAGCTGGCGGTCGCCGGGCACGAGCGCACGGCAGTTGGAGTGGCTGGAGAGTACGGGCCCGTGGAAGCGGTCGAGCGCGTCATGGAAGCTCTCATCGGTCAGGTGCGATGCGTCGAGGATCATCCCCAGGCGATCCATCTCCGCGACCAGCGCCCGGCCCTTCTCGGTGAGCGGACCGGCGCTGTCCGTGCCGAAGGCGTAGGCGCTCGAACCGTAGTGGGCGAGGCCGACGACGCGCAGCCCGTCACGCCACCACCCTTCGACGCGATCCGGTGCGACGATTGGGTCGGCGCCCTCCATCAGCAGCACGTAGCCGAGCGGCGTGTCGTCCGGCAGCGGACCACCGGGCAGACCGCTCAGCATCTCGACGTGGCGCGTCAGTCCCTCGCGGCTGGTGACCATCCGCATCCGGCCCTGCCGCTCGAGCTCGCGGTAGAGCGCCAGCTCACCCTGCGCGTGGGCGTGGGCGATCTCGTGGGTGCGGAAATCGAGCGGCGATGTGCCCTCCGGATTCACCCGCGCCAGGACGGTCGCCAGGCAGAGCCCGATCTCCGCCTGGCGCAGGTCCGGCAGGCCGACCGTGCCGGCGGCGCGGCCCTTCTCCGTCATGCCCGCCTCGTCGGCGCGGGTGTCGTGGGCGCGCTTCGTCAAATCGCGGTTGAGCACCAGCGCGTTCATGGCGAGGTCGAGATGGGCATCGACGAGTTGCATGAGAGCCTCCGTTCGGGGATTCGGTGAGTCGCACAGCGCCATCGTCAGTCAGAATCGGTAGGGCGGCAAGCCCCAATGCACAGGAGCTTCCTGTTGCCAAGCGGACCGCCATCGCCTACGATCAGCAATGGGTCCGTCTGACTGAAGGCATGTTCCAAGTGAGGTACACATGAGCGCCCGGATTCGCGTTTTCGGAGTCCTTGTTCTTGCCTTGGTGGGTGGAGTGTTCGGCGCTTCGGCCACCACTGCACAGGAGGCCACACCGGCCACGCTGCCCGATCAGTGCACGGTCGTCACTGATGGGCTCGTGCAGCCGCGGGACATTGCCGTAGGGAGCGATGGCAGCGTCTACGTCGTCGACGGCGGCGATGATGCCGGCCGTGTCTCCAGAATCGCGCCGGAAGGCTCCATCACGATTGTGGCGGAGGAGTTGGCGGTCTCGGTTGCTGACGAAGCCCCGTCCGGGCTCGCTGTTGACGAGATTGGGCAGGTGCACGTCGTTCTCGCGAACGGCGCCGTGGCGAAGGTGGTCGAGGATGGATCGCAGGAGGTTGTGCTCGACGGGCTGCCGCACCCGACCGGCATCGCCTTCGACAGTGATGGCGCACTGTTGCTAGCGGCTGGTGGCGAGACGGGTCAGCTGCTGCGGTGCGACCTCTCCGTCGAGTTCGCGGCGGTCACTGACGTGACCATCTCGATGCAGGACATCTTCTTCGAGCCGAACGAGGTGGCCATCCCGGCAAACACCGACGTCACGCTGCACGTCGTCAACGACGGTTTCGTGATGCACAACCTGTCGATCCCCGCAGCCGGTGTCACCACGCCGATCCTCGCGTCGGGTGCGGCTCACGATGTCGTGCTGAACCTGCCCCCCGGCGTTTACGAGATCACCTGCGACGTGCGAGGTCACAAGGGCGCCGGCATGGTCGGCATTCTCCACGTCGCCGGCTGAGAGCATTAACCAACAGAGCCACGTGACACGCCGCCCGGTGGTGCGCTCGACCGGGCGGTTCTTCCGTTTCCGGCGTTTCGTTTCCGGACAGGCGCTACCGACACCGGTTGACTCGCCGGTGACAATGATGCCCCCCGCCTATACACTCGGGGCACCGACGATCCGGACATGCAGCGGGACACCCGCCCGATCGCAGAGGACAGCATCCATGCCGACGCCTCCGACCATCTCCACCCTGCGCGAGCTGAAGGACTCCGGCTACCGCCCGAAATCGGTGCGCGACGAGGTGCGCACCAACCTGGTCGCCGCCATGCGGGAGGGGCGCAACCTCTTCCCCGGCATCCGTGGCTACGACGACACGGTGCTGCCCGAGCTCCAGAACGCGATCCTCGCCGGGCACGATGTCATCTTCCTCGGCGAGCGCGGCCAGGCGAAGACCCGCCTCGCACGCGGCCTCGTGCAGCTCCTCGACGAGTGGCTGCCGATCGTCGCCGGCTCCGAGATCAACGATGACCCCTTCGACCCCGTCTCCCACTATGGCAAGACGACGGTCGCCGAACAGGGCGACGACACCCGTATCGACTGGGTGCACCGCGATCGCCGCTTCGCAGAGAAGCTCGCCACGCCCGACACCACGGTCGCCGACCTGATCGGCGAGGTCGACCCCATCAAGGTCGCCGAGGGGCGCTACCTCAGCAACGAGGAGATCCTCTCGTTCGGCCTCATCCCGCGCACCAACCGCGGCATCTTCAACCTGAATGAGCTGCCCGATCTGGCCGAGCGCATCCAGGTCGGCCTGCTCAACATCCTCGAGGAGCGCGACATCCAGATCCGCGGCTTCACGGTGCGGCTGCCCCTTGACCTCATGTTCGTCGCCTCGGCCAACCCCGAGGACTACACCAACCGCGGGCGCATCATCACGCCGCTCAAGGACCGATTCGGCTCGCAGATCCGCACCCACTACCCGCAGGCGCTCGACTACGAGATTGACATCACCGAGCAGGAGCGCGACAGCTTCGCCGCGCCGGGCATCGAGGTGCACTATCCGAGCTACATGCAGGAGGTGGTCGCCGAGATCTCCCACCACGCGCGCGGGTCGTCCGATGTCTCCCAGCGGAGCGGCGTCTCCGTGCGCATGACCGTCGCCAACGCCGAGGCGCTGCTGGCCAACGCCCAGCGGCGCGCGGTGATGACCGGCGAGAAGGTCGCGGTGCCGCGCATCTCCGACCTCCCGGCGCTGCGCCCCTCAACCATGGGCAAGCTGGAGCTGGAGACCTTCGGCGAGGGGCGTGACGACCAGGTCTTCGACCGGCTGGTGGGCGATGCGGTGAAGAGTGTCTTCCTGCGCAGCGTCGACCCCTCCCGGCTGGAGATGCTGCTGCTCGCCTTCGACAACGGGCTGGAGGTCACCGTCTCCGATCAGGCCAACTCCTTCGCCTACATCCCTCAGGTGAGCGCCGTCGAGGAGCTCAAGGGGGTGGTCGATTCGCTCGACGGTGGCAAGTCGCCAGCGGAGATGGCCTCTGCGGTCGAGTTCGTGCTGGAGGGGCTGCACCAGATGCGCAAGCTGAGCCGCAAGTCGAGCTCCGACGGCGACGGCGTCACCTACGCCCGCTGATCGGACCTGGCGATTCCGTAGGGACCGACCTTCGCAAGGAGTGGTCGGCCCGCCGCCTGGCAGTCGCACAGCGGGCGCATCGGACTCGACAACAGGGTCGACATGGAGTCGACCCGCACGGGCGGGCTCCATGTCCGCCCTGCTCCATAACCCCATAACCCCGACCATCCGGAGGCCACCATGCCGCATCGTTTCCCAACCTCCTGGCGCTACTCCAAATGGGATGGCTCCGAGGAGATGGCGCTCGATACCGACGATCTCTTCGACAACATCTCCGAGGACTTGTTGCGCGACGGTGACCTCGACCAAGCTCTCCGGCGCGCCTTCCGGTGGGGCATGCGCGGGCAGGACGGCAGCCGCCAGGACGGCCTGCGCGACCTGATCGACCGCCTCCGCCAGCGGCGCCAGGACCTGCTCGACCGCTACGACTTCGACTCCGTCCTCGGTGACCTCGCGGAACGGCTGCAGGACATCGTCGACCGGGAGCACAGCACCCTCGACGAGCGGCTCGGTCAGGCGCAGCAGGGCGACGGGCAGCAGGGCGCCGAAAGCGGTGAGTCGGGCGGCCAGGCGGGCGCGCAGAAGGGGCAGCAGGCTGGCTCACAGCAAGGCCAGCCGTCCGGTGCCGGCGGGCAGCAGGGCGGGGGAGGCGAGCAAGACGCCCTGCGTGACTTCCTCGAGCGCAAGAGGCAGCGGCTCGACGCCATCCCGAACGACGCCGGCTCGCGTATCCAGCAGCTCCAGAATTACGACTTCGTCGACCGCCAGGCCGGCGAGGACTTCGAGAAGCTGATGGAGGAGATGCGCCAGCAGATCACCGATTCGCTCTTCAACAACCTCATGGGTGCCGCCCAGAACACCGACGCTGGTCCTGCGGGCGACCTCAAGGACTTCCTGCGCGATCTCAACGAGGCCTTCGCCCAGGAAGCCGCCGGGCAGCCGGTCGACATGGATGCGCTCAACAACAAATGGAGCCACATGTTCGGCGGGCGTGCCGACAGCCTCGACGAGATTCGCGAGCGGATGCGCCAGCGCATGATGGCCGCCCAGGCGCTCATGAGCCTGCTCTCGCCCGAGCAGCGCGCCGAGCTCCAAGCCGCGATGGAGCAGGCGATCCGCGATTCCGGCATCGAGCAGGAGCTCATGGAGCTCCAGGAGCACCTCGGGCCGATCCCGACACCGGACATGAACCAGGCGAGCGGACCGGGGCAGGAGGAACTGCCCCTCGACATGGCGATGGACGTCATGGAGCGCGCCAACGAGATGCAGGGCGTCGAGGAGATGCTGCGGGCGATGGTCGACCCCACCGACCTCGACGGCATCCCCGACGAGATGCTTCGCAATGTGCTCAGTGAGCAGGACCGCGACTGGCTCGACCAGTGGAGCGAGCTCCGCGACCGCCTGATCGACGAGGGGTACGCCCGGCGCGGACGCAAAGGCCTGGAGCTGACGCCGCGCGCGATTCGCAAGATCGGCGAGAAGGCCCTGCAGGACATCTTCTCCTCGCTGAAGGACCTCGGCGCCGGGGAGCACGACATCCATCAGCGCGGTAGCGCCGGCGAGAGCGCCGACACCAGTGCACCGTGGCAGTTCGGCGATCCCTTCCTGCTCGACCTGCCGCGCACCGTGATGAACGGCCTCATGCGGGAGGGTCCCGGCACGCCGGTCGGGCTCGTACAGGACGACTTCGAGGTGATCGAGCGGGAGGCTCATACCAGCACGGCGACCGCGCTGCTGATCGACATGAGCCGTTCGATGTACTACAGCGGCGCGTGGGACGCCGCCAAGCGATCGGCGCTCGCGCTCGACACCCTGATCCGCGGTAAGTACCCGCGTGACCGGCTCGAGCTGATCGGCTTCTCGTCGGTGGCGCACCCGCTGCAAATGACCGATCTGCCCTCGCTCAACTGGAACGAGTACACCTACGGCACCAACCTGCAGCATGCGCTGGAGCTGGCACGCCAGACGCTGCGGAGCGAGCGGGGAAGCAACCGGCAGATCATCGTCATCACCGACGGCGAGCCGACCGCGCACATCGAGGAGGGGCGGCCGTTCTTCAACTACCCGCCGACGTGGCAGACCTTCGAGGCGACGCTGCGTGAGGTCGTGCGCTGCACGCGGGAGGGCATCACCATCAACGTCTTCCTGCTCGAGCACTCGCCGTACATGGTCCGCTTTGTCGAGGACCTGATGCGCATCAACAAGGGGCGGGTGATCAATGCTTCGCCGACGCGGCTGGGCTCCTACGTCCTCCGTGATTTCCTCCAGCAGCGCACCCTCTACCGCAATGGATAGAGGCAACACGTACGTCCGCACGGGCGGGCCCCGACAGGGTGTCCGCCCGGTGCCCGGCACGCTCGCTTCCTCCAGGCATTGATTCCCTGACCCCATCTCGCAACCTCACCCATCCCGCACCCTGTCGTTTCGGGCGAAGCGCGAGCATCGCGAGGGCGAAGTCGAGCAATCTCTTGCGCGCCGGAACTCAACGTCCGGGCTCGCAGAGAACTTTTCGGAAATCGTAGGGGTCGACCTCCCGGAGGCAGTGGTCGGCCCGGCCGCCCTACGTGCCGCGGCCTCAATCATCGGCAGCGTGTCGTCTCTCTGATGCCTGGCCGGGTCCTTGCAGTGTGTCCTGCCGAATCTCGATGGCGAACACGATGACGCGCCGGGATCGCGGATTGCGATCTCGCCGGCGCGTCCTCCAGCTCCACGCCATTTTCGAACGGGGGGCGTCCGACTTGGTACCGGGTCGACGGGGCTGGCATCTGCTCCCACTATAGCAGGTGTACGTACACCTGTCAAGGGGTTTCGTACAGTCCTGTTCCCTAGCCGCCGAAAGGCCGGAACGGCCCTGCCACGGCGGCAACCTCGACTCCGGTACCCCGCGGTCCCCGTCACCACTGGGCGATGCTCACGACCACCTGCCCCGATCTCCGCACGCACCGTCGACAGCGCCACACCTTCGGATCATCCCCAACGTTGTACTGGAATCATCGAGGATGCCGGGCATGATACGCCTCGTGTACGCGTTCCCCATACGCCAACCGCTCGCATCCGGGCGGTGGCACGCGCGACGGAGCCAGCCATGTCCAATTCGGATCCACACCAGCGCGATAGTCTCTCGCCCGACACAGTCCACCGGTTACAGACGCAGCTGTCTGCCCTCCGGGCCTAGGAACAGATGGTGACGCGCTGGATGCGACGCCAAGGTGCCGGCGGGGATATCGACGTGATGCTCGAACGGCTGGCGATTATCGACGAGACCGTGATGCAGCTCGTCGCCGAGGTGTATGCGCTCGAGGAGAGGGAACCGCCGGACGATCGGCAGCGTCGAGGAGACTCGTCGAAGTCGCGGTAGCGTCCTATGCCTTGCCGATCAGCTCGTGGATCGCGTCCAGGATCTCATCGAGGTCGATGGGTTTGCGCAGGAACCGCTGTCCCCCGAAGCGCTCGGGCTCTTTCTGCACGTCTTCCAGAATCTTCGGATTGGTGGAGAAGACGATGACGGGGATTTCGTTGGTCCGCGCTTCGTCTGCCAGGCGCTTCAGCAGGTCCCAGCCCGCCTGCTGGCCAACGGCCAGGTCAACGATGAGCAGGTCCGGCTGCAGGGCCTCGATCTGTTCGTAGGTGTCGGGGACGAAGTTCGTCGTGGTGACGTTGTACTCCTCCTCCTGCAGCAGCTCCCGCAGCACCTCGAGGAACTCGATGGCGCCATTCACGGCGAAAATATGCTGGCGCTGCGTCTGGCGGTGCTCGTTCGATTCCATCGGCTGCTCTCGTCCCCTCGGCGCACACACCCTGTCGCCCGCCGATCTCGCTCCTGTGATGATGACATGCCGCGATGGTAGCAAAATCAGCGGTGCTGCGCGATGTTTCGGATGGGGACCGATCGAGACGATCCCGGTGAGCCGTCGCCCCCTGCTATGATGGCCGCAACGGCCCGACAACGTCTGCATGCCTGGAGGGTATCGAGATCACGAGCACGAGACGCCGCATACGTTACAGGGCGGTCATCGAGGTCGAGGAGGGGCCCCGCCGCAAGGGGTGCCTGCCCGGCTGCGGGTGCCTGCCGATGGTGGGACTTGTCATCCTGTCGCTGCTCGTGTTGGCGCTCATCTGGCGAGTCGGCACGCTCGTGGGCCATCGCGCCGGGAGAAGACCGGCAGCAGCGAAGTTCAAGTCTGCGGCTCGGGGGCAGAAGCGCAACCGGCTAATGGTCCTCTCCAGCCAGTCGATCCGTGTCGTCTACGTCAACGCGCACATCACCCGGATGGCACGTTCATGAACGGTGATCGACAGTGCGCCTCAGCATACCGCCTCGCGGTAGTGTCGATCACTACCTCCGGAGCCGACAGCTGCAACGTCGCATCTATGTCGCTGCAGGCCTGACCCGATTCGAGGATCTTCCACTGACCCTTTGCTTGACTACTGGTATTCTGGTCGCTGCCTCTGCGACAACAGCATGGAGTAAGTCATCATCGACAAAACTCAGTTCACGGAACCCGTTGATCAGCGTCAGCTCCTTCATCAACGCCTTGGCATAGGTCCCGGTCTGGTATCGCGAATCGGATTCAATATGCTCCATCGTGGCGAATATTAGTCCCTGAAGCATATCGAGGTCCCGTTCCATCAGCGCGACAAAACGATCTTGATTTCCCATTAATGCCTTGGTGTAGTGGAAGGGGTCCGAGTGCTTTCGGGTGAGTGGACGATCGAGAGAGAAGTCGTGCGTGAGATGCGCAGCCCCTCTCGAGGCTGCCACACTGCCGATATCGTTCGTTTTCAGCCAGCATTGGTCTCTGCTGGCTTCGCCAACCCATTCAGGGAGCCGGTCTAGGCCGATACGAGCTCACCCTCCGGCGAGTCCGGCGTGGCTACCGCTTCGACGAAGCTGGCAACGGGGATCGGGCGGGCTACCAGGCAGACGCCTCCAAGGATGAGCAGGCCACCGGCGAGCTGGATCCATGAGATCGCTTCGTTGAGCACGAGGGCCGCGGCGATCACCCCGACCAGCGGGTTCAGGTTCGTGAACGTCGCCGCCTGGCCTGCCTCCATGTGCCGTAGTCCGTGCGCCCAAAGCATGAACGCCAACCCGGAGGCGACGGCGCCGAGATAGAGCAGGCCCAGAAGATCCCAGGTCGTCGGGCGCTCCATGCCCTTGGTGACCAGTTCCAGCCCGCTCACGGGCAGCAGGAAGAGCAGCCCGAACACCGCCACACCACCGACAAGCTCGATCGAGCTCTCGCCGGCAAAGGCCTTCCGTCCGAGCACGAGGTAGGCCGCCAGTCCGATCGCACTGAGCAGCACGAGGCCATCACCGATCGCTGACAGGCCGAGCTGTTCCTCGGAACCGCGCATCACGACCATCGTGACCCCGATGAGCGAGACGGCAAGTCCGGCCAGTCGCCCGCCGCTGAGCCGCTCCCCAAGCACCGGGGCAGCGATGAGCATGGTGAAGACGGGGATCCCGCCGTGGATCAGCGCGCCGTTGGCGGCATCGGTGAGGGCCAGCCCGAGGTTCTGGCAGGCGTACACGATCAGGATTCCGACGAATCCCATCAGCGCCGTGGTGCGGTTGAGCAGGGGACTCCGGCCGGCCCTCGCCAGCACGAGAAGGAGGACGAGCACGGCGATGGCGAACCGGCCACTTGCCAGGGTGAGCGGCGGTACCCGGTCGAGCATTGGCTTGGTTGCCACAAATGTTGTTCCCCAGATGACATTCGCCGCCACCAGGGCGGCAACGGCACCCGTGCGGGGGGAGCGTCTCGCCGGTAGGTACCACCGTGCATGCAGCATGCGTCGCCTCACAGTTCGTCAGCCTAACTCCTGAAGGGGCCTGTCCACCCAGCCTACCGGCCGGGTCGTTCGCCCACCAGACGCAGCGCTGGCAGATCAGCGGCAGTTTCGACACGGTAATGACGATATGGAGACTGATGCCGCTCCGGTGATATGATGAAGTTCTCAGGGTCCCACACCATCGGTAGGTGCCGCGTTCGAAACCTGAAAGGAACGGGATGGACGGCAGGAGCCCCGAGTCCTTCGGCAACGTGCTCCGACGCTATCGGATCCTGGCAGGGATGAGTCAGGAGGAGCTGGCCGAACGGGCGGGGCTGAGTGTCCGCGGGATCGGTGACCTGGAACGCGGTCAGCGGAGGGGCCCCCGCCTCAGGACGGTCCAGGCGCTGGCTGATGCCCTCGGACTGGACCAGGTCGGTCGTCGCGAGCTGCTGGCGGCAGCTCGGCCTGAGCTCGAGCTCCACGCGCCGGTGCAAGCCTCGGACCCTCCACCATCGACCCCTGGTCGCTTGGCGCTGCCAATGCTTGCGCGGATGCCTGTCCCCTCTGGGAGCCTGATCGGCCGGGACGCCGATATCGAGACGATCGCTGCCCTGCTGCGAGGCAACCATCGGCGCCTGGTGACACTGACGGGACCCGGAGGTGTGGGCAAGACGCAGCTTGCTGTCGCCGTCGCGAGACGGGTGGCCGGAGACTTCGCTGACGGGGTCGCGTATGTCGATCTCGCCCCCACCCGACATCCTGGCATGGTTGGCATACAGATCGCCCGGACCCTGGGTCTCGACGATGTGGGTGCGAATCGGATCATCGACATGCTGCGGGAGTTCCTTGACGAGCGACGACTTCTGCTGCTCCTCGACAACTGCGAGCACCTCTTGCCAGCGATGCCGATCGCTGCCTCCCTTCTGGCAACCTCTCCCAACCTTCGGGTGCTCGCGACGAGCCGTGAACGCCTGCATCTGCGCGACGAGCGAGAGTTCGCTGTCGACCCTCTGGCGTTGCCCGAGTATCGCTCTCGAACCGGACAGCCGCTGCCCCCTGCGGAGCTCCTTGGCACAGCCGCGATCCAGCTCTTCGTCGAGCGGGCGCAGGAGGTCGATCCTAGGTTCGTCCTGACTGAGGAGAATGTCAGCGTGGTCGCTTCCATCTGCGAGCGCCTGGATGGCCTGCCGCTGGCCATCGAGCTCGTCGCGGCACGGCTGCGGCACCTCTCGGTCGCAGCCGTGAGAACCAGGCTGGAGCAGCACCTGCCGCTCCACGAGGACGGGCCTCGCGATCTGCCGGAGCGCCAGCGCACGCTGAGTGCAACTATCGGCTGGAGTTACGACCTGCTCTCGCCGGCGGAGCAGGCGCTCTTTCGGCGGGTATCGGTCCTTGTCGGTGGATTCAACGTGCCTGCCGCCGAGGCGGTCGCCCTAGCGACACCGAGTGGACAACCGGGCGATGGTGCGGTCCCGGCAGTTCCCCGCTCCGCCGTCTTCGCGAGTCTCGCATCCCTGATGGACAAGAACCTGCTCGTGCAGGCCATCGGCGACGACGGCGAAGCCCGGTTTGCGATGCTGGAGACCATACGAGAGTACGCCGCCGAACGCTTGGCGACGAGTGGTGAGGAGGAAGCAGTTCGGCGAGCGCACGCGGCGCATGTGCTCGATTTCGTGGAGCGGGCGGCGCCGGAGTTGGGCGGCCCCGATCAGCAACGGTGGTTGAACCGGCTCGATCTCGAGCGTGACAACCTTCGCGGGGCGCTCGCGTGGGCCGCCGATCGTCACGATGTGGAATCGGGACTCATGCTGGCGCGGCGCCTCGCGCGGTTCTGGCACATCAGAGGGCACGCAGCGGAGGGACGCCTGTGGCTCGAGCGCATGCTCAATGCCGCTGAGGGGATCGCGAATGACGAGCGTGCTTGGCCTACCTACTATGCCGGGCTGCTGGCCTGGGCGCAGGGCGATCTGGCCGCTGCCAAGGGTTGGTTCGACGAGAGCCTGGGGATGTTCCGCGACCTCGATGACAGGAAGGGGATTGCCACTGCGGTCGGGATGCTGGGAGCTGTCGCAGAGCATGAGGGTGAGCTGGAACGAGCAGTCGAGCTCAATCAAGAGAGCCTCGCGCTCTACCGAGAGTTGGACAGCACGCCTGGCATTGCCACGTTGCTGGATGCGCTCGGGAATATCGCCGTCGACCAGGGGGACCATGACTGCGCGACGGCGTACTTCGACGAGGCGCTCACGCTCTACCGCGATCTCGAGGATGCCGGCGGCATCGCTCGTGTGCTAAGCAACATCGGCGCCTTGGCGTTCGTGCGCGGTGATATGGATTCGGCAGAACGCGCCAGCCGCGAAGGCCTCGTGCTTCACTCGAAGTTGGGGTACAAGGAGGGGGCTGCGTACGCGCTGGAAAACCTGGGGCGGGTGGCCGCGGCCGGGCGGGATGCGGAGCAGGCGGCGCGGCTATGGGGTGCTGCCGAGGCACTGCGCGAGGAGGCGGGGACACCTCTCCCTCCGTCGGCTCACGAAAGCCTCCGGCGGGACGTCGCGGCTGTCCGTCAGCAATTGCACAGCGGTGTGTTCAGAGCGGCTTGGGAAGCGGGACGATCTCTTTCCCTTGAGAAGGTTGTGACCGATACACTTGCAGAGTCGTAGGTTGGACATGTGGACACGTCCACGCGCAAGATCAGGTGTCCCGTTTGGGTCCCTCCACGCGACCACGGGTCGCTTGTTGGCAGCCTGGAACCTGGCGCTCCAGCGTGCCTCCGAGGCTTAGGGCTCCTCGATCGGCGTGAGGACGAACACCGGGATCTCGCGGTCCGTCTTCTCCTGGTACTCCGTGTAGGGCGGATACGCTTCCACCGCCCGCTCCCACCAGACCGCCTTCTCCTCCCCGGTCACCTCCCGCGCCACGTAGTCCCGCTTCACCGGGCTGTCCTGCAGCTCGACGTGCGGGTGCGCCTTGAGGTTCCAGTACCACACCGGATGCTTCGGCGCCCCGCCCAGCGACGCCACCACGGCATACTCGCCCTCGTGCTCGACCCGCATCAGCGGCGTCTTGCGCAGCTTGCCGCTCTTCGCGCCCACCGTCGTCAGCAGGATGATCGGCATCCCGCGCAGCGTATTCGCCTCGGTGCCGCCGCTCGCTTCGAAGCGCTCGGCCTGCTCGCGGGCCCAGTCGCTCGTGCTCGGTGCGTACTCTCCCGTCAGGGGCATCGGTCAGTCTCTCCTCACGTCTTGTAGGTGGATTCGAGGTCGTGCAGCGTGCGGACCATTTCCTCGCAGGCCGTCGAGATTGCCCCGGCCGCCCGGTCGACGTGCTCGCTTGTCGGGGGGATGCCCTGCTGCGAGCGACGCTCCAGCAGCTGCGACCACGCCCAGGCGGCGGTCAGCGAGAGGCGCAGGTCGGCCATCGACTGCTCCATCGTCTCGCGCTTCAGCTCGATTTTCGACGTGTTCCTGGCTTGCTCCATGGCTGCTGTCCCTGTACGTGCTGGCGGTCAACGCTCGCCGTAACAGGAAGGTTGCAGAAACAGTGCCATGGCTTGGCTGGTCAGTGGCAGGAGGCCCCCGGCGCCTGCAGCGGCGGCACCTCGCGCGTGATGCCGGGGAGATGGGCACGGGCGCCGCTCCGGATGGCGCCGAGGACCTCGTCGATCGTGAACGGTTTGGCGATGACCTGCACGCTCGCCCCGCCGAGGCGAGCGGCGATGTCGTCGACGTCCGTCGCCGCGCTGCAGAGCACCAGTGGGATGTGGCTGGTGCGCGGGTCGGTGGTCAACCTTCGGAGCGAGACCCGGTCGGCCTCGGCATGCGACAGCGCGTAGTCGTGGACGATCACGTCCGGCCGCAGCGCGACGATCTGGTCGACCGATTCGGGACAATCGCCCAGGACGGTCGCCCGGTATGATTCCGACCGCAGCAGCTCCTCGAACAGGAGTCCGATCTCGTGGGTGTGATCGATGACGACAACGTGGGCTTGCTGGCCGTTGGCGCGCATGGCCGCTCCTTCAGGTGGCGTGACGGTCAAGTTCCACAATGGACCGACGGGATGCAGACGCTCCCGAAACAAGGCGACTACACGGGAAACCCACAGCGGGAGTGTGGAGACGAGCTCCAATGGACGTCCGATGTCCGTACAAGCTCGATATATCCAGTATACGATGCCTGTCCAGCCCCTGCTGGGTCGGTGTCAGGGGCTGCTATCCTTCGCCGATGAAGTGATGCGCGCGTCGCGCCAGCGTGATGGAGGAAGCGATGAGCAGGGTGACGGATCCCGTCTGCGGCCGGACGATCGACACGGAGAGCGCTGCCGCCCGTGCCGACTACAACGGACAGACCTGGTGGTTCTGCTCGGAGCGCTGTCACCGCGAGTTTGTGACCAGCCCGCAACAGCACAGCGATCGCCTCCTGCCGACCACCTGCCCTATATGCGGCGGCGAGGTCGGTCAGGACGATCTGGTCTGTCCCCACTGCGGCACCAATCTCGTATCGGGCTAGAGCTAGGGTGGGTAGGGGCGACGCTCTGGGCGTCGATGCCCCTGAGCGCGACGCCAGAGGGTAGAGAAGGAGGGAACAGTGCCGAGGGACGACAAGGAGCGCGTGCAGAAGCGCGAGCGCACCACGATCGACGAGGCCCGGGCGGAGGGCATCGGTGAGCCGGAGGAGGGGATCGAGCCGGCCGTGCCGACCTACACCGACCGCGGCGATGTCTCCGACTTGGGCGTCGACGAGCCGGTGGTCCCCCGGGACGAGCGCGGCGAGAAGCCCGAACCGGCTCCAGAGGGCCAGCCGGACGACGGGTGATCCTCGGTTGGCACGTCACATGCGTAGTGACAGTCCCAACGGACCGCGATGCCGTGTTGCTATGGCAACCGGCAACGCTGAAGGAGGGACCGAAGTGACAGCGATGTCAGCAATGGGCGCGAGTTGGGAGATTCCGATCGGGGCGCCGGTGATCTCCGCCGACGGCCGCCGGCTCGGGGTCGTCACCGAGGCGGATGCCTACGAGCTCCGCGTCGAGGATGGTATTTTCGTCCACCACGCCTACGCGCTCAACCTCATGGACGTGGCGATAGTGGAGGGTGGCGCCCTCCGGCTCAAGCTCACCGCCGAGGAGGCCGTCGAGCAGCGCGGCGTTTCCTGAGATTCGGAGCTTGTGACGCACCTGCTTTCAATCTCTCGGGGATTCCGGTAGGGTGATGCCACGGGCTGCCGCTTGGCGGTCATGGGCGAGAGAGGAAAAGATGAAGCGTCGTCTCCAGATCGTCGTGATGGCTGCCGTCATGGTGCTTGGCATGGTCATGGCCGGGACTGTTGGCTCTGGTGCCGTGGCGCAGGACGCCACACCGGCTCCCCCCGGCGTTATCGAGATCGCCCCCGGCGTGACCGCTGACAGCGTCGTCTTCGTTCCGGGCCGAGAGAATCCGCTGCTCTACCGGCTCAACTTCGAGCCCGGCGTGACCTATCCCATCCAGCCGGCCCAGTCGCTGGAGTTGGTGTACGTGGAGGTCGGGCACCTGACCGTGGAGCTGGACACCCCGGTGACGGTCTCCCAACTCGGCACGGAGGACACCGCCGGTGAGACCTATGCCGCCGGTATGGAATTCACCGTCTCCGTCGGCGAGTACTTCGTCCTCCCGCCCAACGCTTCCGGCGTGGTCCGCAACGAGGGGCTGGACACGGCGACCGTCTCCGTGGCGGGCATCCCCGCCGACATCTCGGCGCTCCCCGTCGCCACGCCCGAGGGGTAGCGACAGCGAAAGATTGCACGATGCGAGCCTCCGAGATCCTCTCCGGCGGCTTCGTCCGTTCTCCGTGGCGACCTCGATGCGCTAGCCGCGCACGCCGATCAGCCCGCCATCGACGGGGAGGTCGATGGCGGTGATGTAGGAGGCCTCGTCGCTGGCGAGGAAGAGCAGCGCTCGGGCCACCTCGATCGGCTCCGCCTGGCGTCCGAGCAGGGTTCTCGCTCCCACCGCCCGCAATGCCGCCTCCGCGGCCTCGAATGGCTCCCCGGTCTCCATCATCCGCCGCCTGACGTGGAACGGCGTCAGCGTCGGTCCCGGCGAGAGCGCGTTGACGCGGATCCCCTCCGCTGCGTGGTCGCACGCCAGCGCCCGCGTCAGCGAAAGCATCGCCCCCTTGGTCGCGTCGTACTGGGCCATGCCGCCCCGCCCGACGCTCGCGTTGGAGGAGGAGACGTTGACCACGCTCGCGCCGCCGTTGCGCGCCATCATCGGGATCGCGTACTTGCACATCGCCGCCGTGCCGAGCAGGTTGACGTCGACGATGCGCTCCCACGACTCCCGCGTCGCCTCCGTCACCGGCCCGTAGACCCGGATCGCGGCCGCGTTCACCAGCACGTCGAGTCGCCCGAACCGGTCGACCGTCTCCCGCACCGCCCGCTCGGCCTCCTCTTCACGGGAGAGGTCGGCGGCGATGCCGAGCGCTCCGTCCCCCACCTCGCGGGCCGCCTCGGCAACCGCCGCCCGGTCGAGGTCGACGATCGCCACCGACGCCCCCTCCCCGTGGAAGAGCTGTGCGGTTGCGAGCCCGATACCGCCGCTGCCGCCGGTGACGATCGTCGCCTTCCCCTGAAGCCGGTTGCCCATCGCTGCCTCCTCTGTCGTGCGTGCCTGTGTTGCGCCGGCTTGCGGCCGGACGTCACCTTATGGCGCGCCACCGTGGGCGCAGTCAAGCGGTTGCGTGCGGCGTTTCCAATCGTCCGGGTCGCGGTTACGATTGGGATCGGCCATTGGTGGAGGTCCGGCAACGGTCTGCTCCGGTGACACGGCGATACCCGGCAGCGAGAGGACACCACCGGCATGCAGGGGGACGCGACCACGGGACGAACGCGGCATCAGGCGTCGGCACGGTACATCCTGCCGGTGCTCGTCTTTTCGGCCCTGGTGATGTCCATCATCGCCACCCTCGGGACGCCGATGGTGCCGACGATCTCCCGGGAGCTGGATGTGTCGCTGGAGACCGCGCAATGGTTGCTGACAGTGACGCTCCTCGTGGGCGCTGTCGCGACCCCGATCGGCGGCCGCCTCGCGGACGGCTCCCATCGCAAGCTGGTCGTCGCCGGCGCGCTGGCGATCGTGTTCCTCGGCTCGGTCATCGCGACAACCATCCGCT
>DASYWL010000135.1:0-7659 GCA_035936055.1 Thermomicrobiales bacterium | reverse complement strand
GCGCCATCCTCCTCGGCAACTTCCTCCGACTCGAACGGTTCGACCTGCGGCGCAAGGGTCGGCGGAGCGCCTGCGACATCAGGGATCCGCGTCGGTGTCAGATCCTCATCGACCGCCTCACCGCACCCGACCAGCGCCGCGCTTGCGATACCGCTGGTGGCAACCCACGTAAACCGACGCCGATTCATCCGAATCATATGATGTTCTCCAAACGCTAATAGGTCACGTGTCGCGTGCATCGAGCAAGGCGCAATGGGTGCTGCGCTCCCTGTCATTCAGCACACTCAAAAGGCGGCCGGGCCTGCCTGCGGAGATGGGCACCCACCGCCTTCCGCGTATTTTCCTATAGTTTACTTCGTTGCCGGATTTCCATGTGCCGGGAATTGTTTGACACGATGCACGCCGTCGACCTAAATCTGTATCCGGAGTCGCCATGCCTTCCACCTCCACCATTCGCCAGCAGCTGACCGTGCCGGGCCCGGTACCGATTCATGTCGATATCCACGACGGCGAGGGGCCGGCCCTTGTGCTCATCCACGGCATCAGCGGCAGCGGAGACACCTGGCTGCCAGTGGTGCCAGCTCTCGGTCAGCACTTCACACCCGTCACGATCGATCTTCGCGGCCACGGGCGCTCCGGAAAACCCGCCCACGGCTACCTCTACGACGCCTACATCGGCGACTTCGACCGCGTGCTCGAGACGCTCGAATTGGAGCACCCGCTCATCCTCGGGCACTCACTCGGCGGGCTGATCGCCCTCTGGTGGGCCGCCCGGTACCCGGCACGTGCTGCGGCCCTCGTGATCGAGGACAGCCCGCTCCACAGCGGCGAGGACTTCCGGGCGGCGTTCGACAACTGGATCCAACTCAACGCGATGTCAGTCGAGGAGCTCCGGGCGCACTACGCGGAGGCGAATCCCCGATGGAAGGCGGAGGTGGTGCAGCACCGGGCCGAGCAGATGACGTCAACGGCACCGGCCGTCTTCAGTGAGCTGCGGGATGATTCGATGGCCAACCATGGTGTCGACCGCATCGCCGAGATCGAGCACATCGAGAGCTCGGCGCTTCTGATCCACGGAGACATCGAAACAGGCGGCATGGTTCGCCCGCACGACGCCCTCGACTTCGAGCGGCGTCTCGGCAATGCGGTGCGGGCTCGCATCCCCCGCGGGGCGCACACCCTCCATCTCGACGTCATGCGGGAGTTCCTCGACCTGGCGATCCCGTTCCTACGCCGCCACGCGGACGCAGCGAGTCACATCCCGGGTCACGTGCTTGGCACTTGAGGCCGGTTGCCTCCCTGAGCAACGGTGTTGGCGTGGCGGATGGATGGTTTCCGGAGAATCTGCCCTGTAGCGCCGGCCTTGTGCCGGCCGTACCTGTGGCGCGACCAAGCGGGCCGCGCGGGTCGCCCCCCAAGGTTGGTCCCCTCCAGGAACCACCGGAAAGCCGGACACGCTACGGCTGCATGAGCTGCTCGACAGACACGAGGTCATACCCAGCAGTGCTGTAGATCTCCAGCAGCTGCGGCAACGCCTCGACATCCGGCCGGGAATCGACGTGCAGCAACACGATCAGCCCCGGGGCGACCTTCTCGCGACCGCACTCCTCGACGATGTCCTCTGCGGTGTGCCCCATCCACGCCTTGGAGTCGCAGCCCCACCAGATCGTGTAGTCGTAGCCCAGCTGCTCGAGCAACCTGAGCACGTTGGCGTTGTAGTCACCGTAGGGGAAGCGAAAATAGGACGCGATCTCATACCCGCCGGTCGCCTCACGAACCTCCTCCTCGGTGTCAAGCACCTCCGACCGCACCTGCTGATCGGTCATCGGCCCGGTGCCGGTGGACCGACCGGTGAAGGAGTCATGCGAGTACCCATGGTTCATCACCTGGTGCCCCCGCTCGATCATCTCCCGTACGAGATCGGGATTCGCCTCGGCCCACATGCCCGTGACACCGAAGGTGCCGACGGCCCCGTACTGATCAAGCAGGTCGAGGATCTCAAGCGAGTAGCCCCGCTCGGCGCCAGCATCGAAGGTGACGGCGACCTCCTTGCGCCCGGTCTGCGGTTGGATGATGACCTCAGCCATCTCCGTGTCGCTGCTGGGCGGCGGTGCGGGACGCTCGGTCGGCACCGGCTCGGGGGTGGGCGTTGGCTCGGGCGTCGGTGTGGGCGTCGGGGCTGGTGAGATTGTCGGTGTCGGCATGGGGGTATCTGTGGGGACAACGGTAGGCTCGGGCGGCGCGGTGGCGGAGGCCGGCAGTTGGTCAGGCATCTGCTGTGCCGGCAGGGCGAGTTGGGCATCGGCCTCGTCGTTCTCGCGGGCAAGCTGGAAGAAGCGCGCCTCCCCGCGCGAAAGCAGCACGAGGACCACGAAGATCACCACGATCGCCTGTGGTCGCATCAGCCTCGCTTGTCGCACCAACCGGTCCCTCTCCACACCGGACCGATACCGGGTCCTCGTCCCCCCACACCGGGTATCAAGATCCGACAGGACCGGGTACCGGTACGCCCTCGCCCCGCATCAGGCACAGCTACCAGATGCCGAGCTCGTCCTTGGCCTCCTCGCTCATGTTCTCCGGTGACCAGGGCGGGGTCCAGACCAGCTTCACATCGGTCTCGCCGATGTCCGGCAGGTCCTTGAGCGCGTTGTTGACCTCCTGCATGATCACCGGTCCGAGCGGGCAGCCCAGCGAGGTCAGCGTCATGGTCACCAGCACGTCGCCGTTCTCGGCAATATCGGCGTCATACACGAGCCCGAGATCGACAATGTTGATGCCGATCTCCGGGTCATAGACGTTCTTCAGGCCTTCCAACACGTCGTCTTTCGTGAAGGCAGCAGTCATGAGCCACCCTTTCCTGTGTTTGGGAATGGATCAGTGGTGGTTGCGGTGGCAGCAAACCACCATCAGGCATCCATCCCCGTCCGTACGGTTCTCTCCCTATTCTACCTAGGTGACGATCAGCAATGTGCCCGCGATGAACGGAGTGAGCACGATCGCTGCCCGCAGCACCCTCAATGGCGCCCGGCCTGTCAACTTGGCTCCGGCGTACGAGCCAAGCGTCATGCCGACGGTGGCGCCGATCAGGTGCGGCACGGATACCTGCCCGTGGCTCGCCAGCGCGGCGCTGCCGCTGAGACTGATGAAGATGAGCGCCAACATGGTCGTGCCGACCGTGATCCGCAGCGGCAAGCCGAGGATCACAAGCATCCCGAGCTGCAGGAACGGCGCCATCCCGACGCCGAAGAATGCCGACGCGGTCCCACCGCTGAGACCGAGCAGCGCCGTGCCAATCTTGCGGCCCGGCGAGCCGAGCGGGTCCTCTCCCGGTGGCAACTCATTCGGGTGGTGGCGGAGGCGCGTGCGAATCCACATCAGCAGCGCGAGAAACCAGAGCGCGAGTCCGGCCAGCGGCTGCAGCACGTCCCCGGAGACGACCTGCCCCAGCTCGGCCCCGGCGATCGCACCGATCATGCCGGTCAGGCCCACGATTACCCCGGCCCGGAGCTCGACGTTGGTTTCCCGGTAGTGGGAGATAGTGCCGGAGATGGTCACAAAGACCATAGCGGCCAGCGACGTCCCGACCGCCTCGTGGATCGAGAGCCCGAAGACGAGCGTGAGCACCGCGAGCATGGTGCCCGCTCCTCCCGCCCCGATGAAGCCGAGGATGACACCGATCCCGAAGGTGATCGCCGCGACAGAGGCGATGAGGTCCGGATCGATCACTCGTCGCGGTCCACCCGCCGCTTGAGCTCCCGAAACTCGGAATCGATGGTCTCGTCGTCGGTCTGCGTGCGACGATGTCGCCGCTCCGGCTCGCCCTCTGACGGCGTGTGGGGCAGGTCGACGGTGAACCGGCGCGGCCCCTCGCCGCTGCGCCACGTGAAGACCTGCATGCCGTCACCCCGCTCGCCAACCGGGGATCTGCCGCCGCCACGCAGGAAGAAGTACCAGACGACGAAGGCGAGCGGGATGAGCAGGATCAGCACGAACCCAAAACGCACCAGCAGCCCGACGAAGCCGTGGAAGAACCAGCCGATCAGCACGCCGGTGACCAGCCCGGCGAGAAAGCCGTTGATGACACCGCGGAGCTGCTGCGAGATGAATGATGTCGGCGGACGCTGCTGGTACTGCATCGAGGCGTGTCCTGCGATCGATTCGGGGTGTGGTGGGTGCCGCTGGCCGGCGCTGTCGCTCCCACCATACTACGAGGAACCCGGCGGCGATGGGTATACTTGAGCGACGCTGTCTCGGCAGCCGAGATGGGGGCGGAAGGGGCCCGGTGGCCTCCCCGGTCTTCAAAACCGCGTGGGCGTCGGTGATCCCGGCGCCGGTGGGTTCGACTCCCATGCGCCCTCGCCACACTCCAACTTCGTAACCACGTGTAGGCCCGCTCCGCCGTGGGCGGGCTCTCTGTGGCACCGAGCACACGTTCCCTAAAGATCAACGAAACGATGTCATCCTGAGCAGCGGCCGGAGTCGAAGGATCTCTTGCTTCGTTGACAGGCTCGCTAGCTGGAGATGAGTTTCAGCCCCAGTCTTCCGCAAGATCACGCCACACAGGGTTCATCGAATCGATCAGGGCGACCTTCCGGTCGCGCTTCCAGCCTTTGAGCTGCTTCTCGCGAGCGATTGCGTCGTCGATCCGCGGTAACTCCTCGACGTACACGAGCCGATGTGTGCGGTACTGCCCTGCAAACGTGTTGTCGCCTACATTACGGTGCTGGTAAAGCCGGGCCGCGAGATCGTTGGTGACACCATATAGAGGACCTTCGTCCAGCTCCAGCTTGACCCGGTCGGTCCTTTCGATACCTGCCGGCCAAAACACAAGAGATGCCTCGACACGGCTGCGGCGCTGGCGCGCCTTGCCGGTTCAGCATGGCACCACCGCGTTCGCCTCTGGAATCGGCCAATGCGACGATGCGGCTGGTGCTGCCAGCACAGGTGTGATGTTCAGGCGCTGCCTACGCCGTCAGCGTTCGGCGCAGGATTGGGCGGGTCAGGCAGGTCGGTCCCCCGGCGCGGTTGTGCGAGATCTCGTCACCTGTGTAGGTGTGAACCTCGACCCCCGCCTTGCGCAGGCGGTCGATCGTGACCGGGTTGTCCTTGAGCATCAGCACCTTGCCCGGCTCGATCGCCAGCACATTGCTCCCCTGCGTCGCGAACTCCTCATCCGGGATCTCGACGAACGACCACCCCTCGTCCTCGAGAAACTGGACGAACGGCACCGACATCAGCGGCTTGTAGACCACCGCCAGCTTCTCGGCCACCGGGCTGATCAGCGACATCAGGTGCAGGCACTCGTCTGGACCGTGCCAGTAGGGCAGCGCCATACGCACGACATCGACGCCCACCGGCCGCAGGAAGATCTGGACCTGGTCGATGCCAGCCGCATTGGTCCGGTACCCCTCGCCGATCGCCAGCGTGTTCTGATCCAACCAGAGCATGTCGCCACCCTCGACGGTCCCTGGCTCCTGGATCTCGCCGATGATCGGGATATCGAGCGCGAATGCCGCTTCACGAGCCATCTCGACCTCGCTGGCGCGTGCCACCTTGCCCGGCCGCATCAGCAGCAAGCCGCCGTCCGTTGTGAACGACGGGTCGTAGACGAAGATAGCGTCCAGCTCGCCGGTGGCAGCTGCCTCCGCCTCGATCACATCGACGCCCAGTTCCTGCAGCTTCCGCACAAACGCATCGTGCTCACGGACCGCGACGTCGTGGTTGGGCTGGTTGGGGTAGTTGAACCGCGCGGCATCACCCTCCCCCGCCGGCGGCGCAGGCTTGCGCACCAGCACCCGCCGCAACGGCGCGATCATCGAGTGTCCCCCGTACTGCTCTGCCATCATCGTCCTCGATTCCCGGATCGAACCATCGCCCGCCTTGCACTGCGGACCAGCCAGCAGCGGCTCGCCGCTGGCCTGCTTCCACGGAACGTCGCCGCTCGTGCAATGGCCGGATTGTACAGGGAGGGACGGACTTGGACCCAATGGGAACGACGACGTGAAGCGCTCATGAACAGCGCCCTGCTCAATCCAGCAAGGCGCCGTACGTCCCTGATCATGTATCGAACATGGTTCCGTTGTAGGCGTCCACCCCCAGCCAGACCGGTGCGCGTCAGATCATCCGCCAGTCGCACACGGTCCTGTCCGCGTCGCGACGTACCCGCTTCCCTGCCCAATCCTACTGGCCCGCCTCGCTCGGGCCACCGGTGACCACGGCGCCGGACTTGTAGCTACGACTTTTTCGTCGAAGGTGGCTTGCGCGGCGCACTCACCCCCACAGACGGCTTGGTACGGTTCGACGGTTTCGGCAACGTATACACGTAATAGGCCATTGCTCTCCCCCTGCGACATGTCCCGAGGTACACTCGCTACCCTTGCGCCCGCCCACTCCCATGGCGGACGCTGTGTGTACGTACAGCCACGATAGTAGCAGGTTGTGCCAATATGTCCAGTCCTTGGCTGCAGCTACAATAGCACTGTGAAGCTATTTGCCGCACTCAGGGATGTCTCGCATCAACCCCCAAATACGGAACTCTGTCCAAAATGGCCGGCCGCACCAGGATCGGGTCACAATAGGTCGGACGTCCTCCGCGCGTCGGGCCCAGCGCATCTGGGCATTTGGTGAAGAACGAAGACCGCACGAGGAGCATCGCGTGAAAATCGCCTACTTCGACCCCTTCTCTGGCGCGAGCGGCGACATGACGCTCGGCGCGCTGGTCGACGCCGGACTGTCATTGGAACAGCTGACCAGCGAACTCGGCAAGCTTCGGCTCGGCGGCTACCGAGTGCGTGCCGAGCGCGCCGGTCAACACGGCATCCACGGAACCCGCGTGACCGTCGAGGTGACGGGCGAGGTTCACCACCACCGCGACTGGGCAACCATCCGCGACCTGATCATGAATGCCGGATTTGCCACGCCCGTGCAGGCGGCCGCGTTGGCGATGTTCGAACGGCTCGCGAAGGCGGAAGCGAAAATCCACGACTCCGGCCTCGACCAGGTCCACTTCCATGAGGTCGGCGGCATCGACGCGATCGTCGACATCTGCGGCACAGCAGTCGGGCTCTCGCTTCTCGGCATCGAGGCCGTCTTTTCCGGACCGCCACAGCTCGGCCATGGATTCGCCAGCAGCGCCCACGGCACCATCCCGGTGCCCGCCCCGGCCACGCTGGAGCTGATCGCCGATGCCGGCACCCCGACCGCCACCCCGATCCTCGCGATGCAGGAGCATCCTGCCGAGCTGCTGACGCCGACGGGTGCCACGATCCTCACCACGCTAGCGACCTTCACCCGCCCCTCCTTCGCACCGAGCGTGATCGGCTACGGGTTCGGCCAGAAGGAGCTGCCGTGGCCGAACGCGCTGCGCGTCTGGATCGGCGAGATGGCAGACGCCGATGCCACCGACGGCGAGGTGGTGATCGAGACCAATATCGACGACATGAGCCCGCAGTTCTACGAAGTGCTCACCGAACGCCTCTTCGCCGAGGGGGCGCTCGACGTCTGGACAACAGCGATCACGATGAAGAAGGGTCGCCCGGCGACGAAGGTCAGCCTGCTGGCTCCGGCATCTCGCCAGGCACAACTGGAACACGTCCTGATGTTCAACACTACGACCCTCGGCACGCGCTCATGGTCGATCGAGCGCACAAAAGCGGGCCG
>DASYWL010000134.1:0-4003 GCA_035936055.1 Thermomicrobiales bacterium | reverse complement strand
TAGAGCTTGCGCCAATAGGCTCGGCATCACGGTCTTCGGCGCGGGC
The DNA here is from genome assembly GCA_035936055.1 of Thermomicrobiales bacterium. Lineage (GTDB taxonomy): Bacteria > Chloroflexota > Chloroflexia > Thermomicrobiales > UBA6265 > JACCVC01. The sequence goes on along the minus strand of DASYWL010000134.1, from coordinate 3,957 downwards.
GCCGGTCCCAGCGGTAGCGCATCCAGCCTTCCCGCACAAGGCGGCCAACGATGATGAGCACCGCCGAGAAGGCGATCCAGAAGGCGACGACAATGTCCCGGCGCTCGGTGCACCAGACGAGCTTCTTGTGGGCGTTCGTCCAGGCGATGGTGCGCTCGACGACCCACCGCTGACCCACGGTGATGGGCGTCGGGCTACCCCTTAACGCGATGTCAGAGGTCAGCCTGTAGGCTGCGAGCAGGGCGCGGGCGGCACTCGAGTCGTAGCCCCGGTCGAGATGGACAGTCATGAGAGCGTCGGTGACTGCCAGGGCACCAAGGGTCGGTCCTAGCAGGGTCGTATCGTGCCGGTTAGCAGGGCCGGCAATGGCACCGAGTGGAATGCCAGCCGCATCAACGGCCAGGGAGCGCTTGAGGCCATGCTTGCCCCGATCGACGGGACTGCGGCCCGCCACCTTGCCGCCGCAGGGAGCCTTGGTGATGCAGCAGTCGATAGCGATATGTCTCACGTCCAGCCCGATCATACGGTCATAGGCTTCCAACACGAGCCCCTGGAGCCGATCCATGATGCCGTCCGCAATCCACTCGTCCCGGCGCCGCCGCAGCGTGGTGGCCGAACGCGTCTCGTCGGCGATTCGCTGGTGGGCGCAGCCAAAGACGAGCGCCTGCACGAGCTTGTCGAACACGATGCGATCAGGGATGCGTGGCCGGTGGCAGCCCAACGGATGGACCACCTACCGTGATGGCAACAGTGCAGCGAACTGGTCCCAGATGGGCACGAGAATGGACGATGGGACGGCGGGCACGCGAACGCTCCTCTCATCGAAAGTACACAGGCCGCATGTCGTGGCCGGAGCGCGTGCCCTATGCTGGTTCCTAGCTGACTCGCGTACAGCACGGCGCTGATCGTTAACATGCTCATGGTAAGGAGCGCAGCGATGATTGAGATCTCGATCGCCGCTGAGGGTGTGTTCGGGCTGACTTGGCCGGCGTGGAAGCGGCTGGTCCGCACAGTCGAGGATCTCGGCTTTGCCGGCCTGTATCTGTCCGACCACTTCGTCCTGCCCAACCCGCCCGACTATCCGTCGCTGGAGGTGATGCTCGCGCTCGGCTGGGCGGCGGACCACACCGAGCGTGTGAGGCTCGGCCAGCGGGTCTCGCCGGTCTCCTTTCGTGATCCCGTGCTGCTCGCCCGGCAGACTGCGGCCATCGACGATCTCAGCGGCGACCGCATGAGTCTCGGGCTCGGGGCGGGATGGATGGAACGCGAGCACGCGATGTTCGGGTACGACCTTGGCGACATCCCGACGCGCTTTGCCCGGCTGGAGGAGTCGCTCGAGATCATCACGCGCCTGCTCCGCTCCAATGAGCCGGTCAACTTCGAGGGGTGCTTCTACCGCCTGGAGAACGCCGTGCTCCCTCCGCCCCGCCGACCGGGCGGTCCGCCCATCGTGATCGGCGGCATCGGCCCCAAGCGCACCCTCCCCCTCGTCGCCCGCTACGCCGACAACTGGAACGCGGGGAACTTGTCGCCGGACCAGCTGGCGGAGCGGTCGGCGATGCTTGACGGCCTCATCGTCGCGGCGGGACGCCGGCCGGAGGACATCATCCGGACCTTCAACATCCCTGTGGTCTGTTGGCGCACACCGGCCGAGCTAGAAGCTCGCATTGGAGCGGTCCGGCGGGTCTCGAACGAGGTCCGTGACATGTCGACGGACCAGCTGGTGGAGTGGCTCCGGGGCTGGCCTGCGATTCTGGGCACCCTCGAGGAGGTCATCGAGCAGATCCGCGCGTATGAGGCGGTCGGCGTCACGGAGATCGAGGCGAAATGGCCAGCGGCGGATGACATCGAGGGGCTGGAGATCCTGGCCACGGAGGTACTGCCGCAGGTGACGTCGTCGTCAGCGTGAGGCGAGAGAGGAGACTGACGGCATACCTCCTGATGCCGATTGACGTGATCGGGACGTCACTGCCCCGATTGTCATGCACAGCGCTTTGACCCTATTGACGCAGGTTCTTAGAGCCTCCTCATGTATATGCTCTGCTCCGTGGAGGGCATCGCCATCCCGAGGTGGCCACGGTTTGCCTGGTGGTTCGCTGGCTTCGTGGTCCTCGTTGCCGCGAGCAATCTGCTCGGACAGGTCGCCGGTCCACCTGAGGCCGTCGCCATCTCGCTGATCTGGCTGGCTGCAACCGGTGCCATGGTGCCGCTGGTGTGGATCGGGCGGCGCGATCTTGCAGCACCATCTGTGTTACCCCCGTCGCGGATTGCCCCTTGACTGGAGCGACGTTCTGGATTCCTATCGTGATCGCTATCGTGGTGCGTTGCCGATGACGGAGATGAGCGGATATCGTTCCAGGCACACGCGCTGTCGATGATCCTCGCTTTGATGCAGGTGCCGTCTCCAGTGGAGGGCCCGGGCCGCTGGGCGCGAAGACGCGTCGATCTCGCGGGCTGCGCGCGGTCTCGCTGTCCATGTCGAGTGTTCACATCCGGGAACCGGCACGGCGAAAAGAGAAAGGGCAGTTGATGGCAGGCGGATTTTCCCGCAGACAGATCAAGACGTTTCGGGGGACGGCGACGCTGATCGCGATCGGAGCGAGCCTGTTCCAGGGCCTGATTGCCTTTGGCAGTCTCAAGGCCCAGGCCTGGTCGCTCAACGATACCGGCCAGGGCATCATCGTGCTGATGCTGGTGCTGGTCGTCCTCGCCGCGATGGCCCTCGCCACGATGGCGATGCTCGTCTCGCCGGAAACGGCGACCTTCCTTGGCATCGGCGCGCTCGTGCTCGACCTCGTCATCGTCACGATTGCGTTGCGTAGCGCCGCCGATCCGACGGGCAACGAGTCCCTGACCAACGCCGGACTGCTCATCGCGCCAGCGGTGGTGATGGTGGTGACCGGTGTGGTGCTGACAAAGCTGGAGGGCGGAAGGATCAGGTTCTTCGGCTGATCTTCCCCGCTACCGTGGATGCCGACGGGCTCCGGAGGATGGACGTGCGCCCAGGATGAAAGGCGCTGGGACGCCGGTGTGTCTCTCCAGCCTTTGCCCAGGGCGGGCTTCCAACCCCGCATGTCGTCGGGATGACAACCAACGTGCGAATGGTGGCGGAGCCGCGCGCCGATCAACGTAGGTGGCCGGCACGAGTGTTCAGACGAGGCCTTCTACGCACTGTTCAGGATGGCGGGCACTTGCTGGCGAGGCCGGCAATCCTGGAACAACGTGCGCGATGGCAGCGAGGCTGGATGGCGACGTGCGACAGGAGCGGCAGGATCGACCAAGGCCGGGTCGGGCCGGATACCGGATCAAATCGCCGGGGTTGTGAGCGACGTGCGCTCAGGCGGAGGCGCCCGTGTAGTGGCGGAGGCCGAAGCGCCAGAACCAGCGGGCGGCGGCCGCAAAGGCGACGGCCAGCGCAACGGTTCCCAGCACGGCCAACCCGCCGAGGCGGTTGGTCAGGCTCTGGGCCGGGATCGTCACCGCGAAGGCGACCGGCACCAGGAACGTCAGCGAGACCTGGAGCCAGTTCGGATAGATCGTGATCGGCCAGGCGCCCGCGTTGCCGAACAGCGTCTCGAAGATGACGAGGATGTTGTCGAGGCGGACGAACCAGAACGCGAGGGTCGAGAGCATAAGCAGGAACGAGTAGATGATGACCGCGCCAGCGACAAGCACGAGCGCGAAGGTCAGCGCTTCCACGATCGAGACGTTGGAGCCCAACCGGACCAGCGCCACGATCAGGACCCCGAGCCCGACGATGATGTTCGCGGTGGAGGCGATGTTGACCTGTGCGACGCTCGCCAGCAATTGCGAATCGGCCGGCTTGGTCAGCATGAAGTCGAGCGTGCCGAGCCGGATCCCCTCCATCAGCCGCTGCATGCTTGGCTGGATCACCAGGCCGATCAGGCCCCGGACGAGCGTCTGGATCCCGAACAGCGCAATCAGGTCATCCCGCGA
>DASYWL010000133.1:0-5860 GCA_035936055.1 Thermomicrobiales bacterium | reverse complement strand
GTTTCCGGTGATCGGCTGGTGAAGGCCATCGCCTGGTACGACAACGAGTGGGGCTACTCCTGCCGCATCGCGGACTTGACCGCGGTCATCTGTGAGCAGGGCTTCGCCTAGGGGAGGGCCGTGTGCCCGCCCGCACGCCTGGCACGGGCAGCGACGAGCCCCTCGCTGCCCGGTTGCCTCTCCAGTGGGGGAAAGACGCATGAGCAAACGCTCCATCCGCTCGGCCAACGTCGCCGGCAAGCACGTTCTGGTGCGCGTCGACTTCAACGTACCGATCGAGGACGGGCGCATCACCGACGACACCCGCATCCGCGCGGCGGTACCGACCATCACCTGGCTCGTCGAGCATGGCGCGAAGGTCATCCTCGCATCGCACCTCGGCCGCCCCAAGGGCAAGGTCGTTGACGAGTTGCGGCTCGCGCCCGTCGGCAGGCACCTGTCGACTCTGCTGGGACGCTCGGTCGCCACGATGACGTCGATCACCGGATCCGACGTCACCGAAGCGGTGGACGCCATGCAACCTGGCGATGTGATCCTGCTCGAGAACCTGCGGTTCGACCCCGGCGAGGAAGCCAACGACAGCGAATTCGCGCAGCAGCTCGCCGAGTTGGCAGACCTCTTCGTCAACGACGCCTTCGGCGCCGCGCACCGCTCCCACGCGTCGACGACGGGCATCGCCAACTACATTCCCGCGTACGTCGGGATGCTCGTGGAGCACGAGGAGAAGATGCTCTCGCGCCTGCTCGAATCGCCCGAGCAGCCGTTCGTGGCAATCGTCGGCGGGGCCAAAGTTTCCGACAAGATCGGCATCCTCCAGCATCTCGTGGGCAAGGTCGACACCATGCTCATCGGCGGTGGCATGGCCAATACGTTCCTCGCCGCCCAAGGGCACGAGGTCGGCACCTCCCTCATGGAGGAGGACCAGGTCGACACTGCCCGTGACATCCTTCGCGCCGCAGATGAGCGGGGGGTCAAGATCGTGCTGCCGACCGACGTGGTCATCGCGGCCAGCATCGACGCCCCACGCGGTGAGAACGTTCCAGTGTCCGAGGTACCGAATGACAAGGCCATCTTCGACATCGGCAGCGAGACGCGACGAGAGTTCTTCCGCATCATTTCTGGCGCGAAAACCGTGCTTTGGAACGGGCCGCTCGGCGTTGCGGAGCGGGCACCCTTCGCCATGGGCACCCGCCGGCTCGCCGAGGCGGTCGCGATCTGTGACGGCTATACCGTGATCGGTGGCGGCGACTCGATCGCTGCAGTCGAACAGATCGGTCTGGCCCAGAACATCGACCACGTCTCCACCGGCGGCGGCGCATCGCTCGAGTTCCTCGAGGGCAAGACGCTTCCCGGTATCGCCGTGATCCCGGACGCCGCAGAGGCATCTGCGTCGTGACCAGCACTGCGCGTATCCCCCTGGTGCTCGGCAACTGGAAGATGCATACCTCGCTGGCAGAGGCGCACGAGCTGGCACGCATGACAGGCGAGGCCGCGGCGCGGCACCCGGAGGTTGAGGTGGGCTTGCTCCCGCCCTATCCATGGATCGTTCCGCTAGCCGAAGCGCTCGGTACCGAGCCCGCGGTCCGCGTTGGCGCGCAGGACATCGCCGCGGAAACCGCAGGAGCCTTCACCGGCGACGTCGCCGCCGAGATGCTGGCCCCGTATGTCCGCTTCATGCTCGTCGGCCACTCGGAACGGCGCCACGGCCACGGTGAAACCGATGCGGAGGTTCGCGCCAAACTCGATGCAGTCTACCGCGTCGACCGTATCCCGGTGCTTGCCGTCGGCGAAACCGAAGAGGAGCGCCAGGCGGGACGCGCCGTTGACGTCGTCACGCGGCAACTTGCGGCGGCACTGAACGACCGCCCGTCCGCCGCCCTGGAGACCCTGGTGGTGGCCTACGAGCCGGTCTGGGCAATCGGCACAGGCCAGGCGGCCACTCCTGACGACACATCCGAGATGGCCGGCGTGGTCCGGAGCCTGCTCCATCAGCTCGACCAGGCCGCTGCCGAGCGGACACGCATCCTCTACGGCGGCAGCGTCAAGGCTGACAACGCGCGGGCGTTCTTCGCCGTGCCGGACATCGACGGTGGTCTGGTCGGCGGCGCAAGTCTCGACGCTCGCGCCTTCACAGGCATCATCGCTGCGGCTGGGGTCGACGGCGGCTGAACCAAGGTTCCGGCAGGACCGACCCATGCCCGCCGCTGTGGTAGAGTGGTGGACGCTACGATGAGAGGATTCGCGATTTGCTGAGGAGCACAGCTTTACGTGGATACTGCGCTGAACATCATTACGATTCTCGTCGCGATCCTGCTGATCACGATGATCATGGTCCAGACCAAGGGATCGTCGTTCGGAACCGGATTCGGCGGCGGTGGGTCGATGTACACCACGCGACGCGGTTTCGAAAAAACACTCTTCACAGCGACCATCGGCGTCGCGGTTTTCTTCGTTCTGCTGTCGATTATCAACAGCTTCGCCCTCTCCTGACAGCCGGATCGGGACGTTGATTTCTGGAGCCCGACTGCCTAGAATTAGGCAGCTTCGGCTCACCAGACAGGGAACACACTTCCGCTCTCGTGAGTCGCGAGGACGGAATCGTTCAACAGGTATGGAGGTGCGCCCATGGGGCCGATCGGAGTTCCTGAGCTTAGCATCATTCTCGTCATCATCGTGATCATCTTCGGCGTCGGCAAGCTTCCGGAAATCGGTGGTGCGCTCGGTAAGGGCATCCGCGAGTTCAAGTCCGAGTCCGGTGTTGGCGACAAGGATGAGCAGCTCACCGAGGGCAACAGCGAGAAGGCGTCTTCGCTGACCGCGAACACCACTACCCGCTCTGAAGAGGTTGGTGTGCGCGCAGAGCGCCGCGAGGTCCGCGCCGACGACATCTAGCGGATCGCACGACATCACGCACAAGGCAACGCCCGGGGGATTGATGACCTCGGGCGTTCGTCGTCCCGCGCGCCTGAATACCGATGCCGGGATAGACGCGGTAGTATCATTCCCTCCAGATAACGGCACGCCACCCGTTCGCCAGAAGGCCGCCCACGCATGACGTTTGACGACCGCTCGATCGAGTCTCAAGGTCCTCACGACCGTCCACCGCGCACCACAGACGCCGTCGACACCTCCACCGCCAGTGACGACGACACACCGACACGGGTGGACGCCCGACCGAGAGCGCAAAAGGTCTCGGTGATCCGGGAGATTGTTGAAACGCTTCTGCTGGCACTCATCATCTTCGTCGCCGTCCGTGCCGTGGTGCTCAACTTCCGTGTCGATGGGCTCAGCATGACGCCCAATCTGGAGAACAGCGAGATGCTGCTGGTCAATCGCAACGCCTACCTCAGCTTCGACAGCTGGGCACTGGTCGACTGGCTCCCAGGCGTCGAGCACGAGGAAGCGAACGTCGTCGAGCCGTTCGGGCAGCCCGAACGCGGCGACATCGTTGTCTTCGACGCGCCGGTCGCCAACGCGAGCCAACCCTACATCAAGCGGGTCATCGGCCTGGAGGGCGAAACGGTCGTGATTCGCAACGATGGCGTCTACATCGACGGGCAGGAACTCAACGAGCCCTACCTTGAAGGAGCTGCTACCTTCTGCTCCGGCGGTCGCGACTGTCCTGCGGTCGGGGTTCCCGAGGATCATGTCTTCGTGCTTGGCGACAATCGGGACAACAGCCAGGACTCCCGCGCGTTCGGGCCGGTACCGGTCGATGAGATCATCGGCAAGGCGTGGCTGAGCTACTGGCCAGTCGACGAAGTGGGCACCGTGCCGCACTACGAGTATCCGGAGATTTCCGACACTCCCTGACGTGGCACCTGTCATGCGTCTCAACAGAGCGGAGCACGCTCTCGAGCTGTAGCGACTGCCCGTGGCGGGTATGTCGGCAGGCGGCAGGGCTGTGTACAATGGCAGCATGGGGCCGATCCCGCAGCGAAGCCACCCCGCTCACAGCGAACAACTTCACCTCCGGGTTGGCTCTGCACAATGGCACCGAAAGGTGAAAACGCCATGATCGAAACAACTGTCGATAGCATCCGAGTCAGCCTCGTCACGCAGCAGCGTGTCGTCATTCTCAAGGAGATCGACGGCGATCGCCATCTGCCCATCTGGATCGGCGCCTACGAGGCTGAAGCCATCGCCATGGAACTGCAGGGTGTGACGCCGACGCGGCCACTCCCCTACGACCTCATGCAGACGCTGCTCCGCGAGCTCAACGCAACTGTCGATCAGGTGATCATCGGAGACCTCAACGAGCAGGTCTTCTACGCGCGTGTGGTGGTCTCCACCAGCGAGTCAACCTTCGAGGTTGATTCCCGCCCGAGTGACGCGATCGCGCTCGCGGTTCGAACCGGCAGCCGCATCCTGGTCGATGAGGCCGTCATGGACAGCGCCGGTGTCGCGGTGGAGGAAGACGAAGATCCCGCTGCTCTCTCAGCCTCCTCGTTCAGCTCGGAACCCTCGGCCTCACCGGGGGAGCCGGAGGAAACCGACTCCGCGCCCGCTCCAACAGACGAGCAACTCTCCGTCTTCCGCGACTTCATCAACTCGCTCGATCTTGACGACTTCGGCAAGAAGCAATCCTAGAGAGATAGCCTAGAACCCATGGAACCTGATGTCACCATGAAGCAGATCGTCCTCAAGCGAATGGAGCGCTGCTCCGTGTGCCACCGGCATTTCAGCCCGGACGATGTGCATATCCTCAATCGACAGCCGGACATGTGGACCATGATGGTCGAGTGCACCGACTGCCACTCGCGCAACTTCGTCGCTGCGCTCATGAACGACGGTGATCCGGGAGAGGCCCGTCTCGCCCTCCGTGAGCTAAGCGACACCATCGCTCAGGAGCTGCACCCGGCGAAGCAGGAGATCGACCCTGCCGACACGCTGCCTGACGGCGAACCTGTCTCCGCCGCCGATGTCGTCGACATGCATCTCTTCCTCGACGAGTTTGACGGCGATTTCAAACTCCACTTCCAGCAGCGCGGGCACTAGCTTCTCTGGCAACGGAATCTGCGAATCGAGCAAGGGCAGACGCGAACGGATCGCGTCTGCCCTGCTGCTATACTTCCCCGCGAAAATGCATTGTGATCAGCGCGCTGCGGTGTCGACGTGGGCGCCCGCGTTGCACGCCCGCCAGGAAGGACGGTCGAGTGGCGAACGCCAATCAGACGCATGAAATGCTTCCGGTGCCGGCTCCATTTACCGGCCGGCGGGAGATCGATCTCGACGCAGTGCGTGAGATGGTTTCCCACTTCCACTTTGACGACTACGAGGAAGCGCAGGAACTCATCCTCTCGGCATTGCAGGAGATCAATGAGGTCTATGGGTGGGTATCGCCGGAGGCAACCGAGATCGTCGCTCGGCACCTCAACACCACCCCTGAGCGCGTCTTCTCGCTCTTAACGTTCTACGCCGATTTCCGCACCGCGCGCCGCGGCCATCACCACATGCTCATCTGCCACGGCATGGCCTGCTATGTCCACGGCTCGCAACGTCTCGTGCAACACATGCAGGACGACTTCGGTGTCCAGGATGGTGACACCACCACCGACGGCAACATGAGCGTGCAGGTCGTGAACGGCTGCCTCGGAGTCTGCGATCAGGCACCGGTCGTCAAGATCGACGACACATACCACGGTTCCGTCGACGCCGAGACCCTGACCGACCTGGTGAACGATGCTGTCGCCAACCACACTGCCCTAACCGAGAATGAGGAGACCCATGGTCCACGCGGCACCAACTGAGCACCTGCCCCGCCTCACCTCACGGGAAGAGTACGAAGCATTCCGGGGCCGGGCCCGCAGGCGCTGGAGTGATCTCTGGGAGGGCAACCGTACCGTCGTGAGCGTGGGGG
>DASYWL010000132.1:0-7123 GCA_035936055.1 Thermomicrobiales bacterium | reverse complement strand
GAGTAGACGGGTGGCCGCAGCACGCGGATGCCCTGATTCAGGAACTCGGACTCGGTGGCCGGCGCGAAGCCGTGGGTCGCGTAGTCGACGTCTCCGGCCAGCACCACCGAGGTGATGGTGTCCGTCTCGCCGTTGAAGTTGACGATCCGATCGAACTGCACCTGGTCAGCGTTCCAGGCGTTCTCGTTCCGAACCATCGTCAACTGGGCACTGGTGATGCTGTTCGGGTCGATGGTGAACGGGCCGGTCACCGGCAGGTTTGCCGGATCCGGGCGGAACTGGTTGAACTGGTCCAGCAGCTGCTTGCCCTCCGGATCGTCCAGGGTCAAGCCGCCCTCGAAAAGCTCCTTGGCGCGGTCCGCCCACTCACCGTAGACCGAGGCCGGCCGTGGCAAGGCCACGCGGATCGCGTAGCGCTCGACGACCGTTGACGGCGTAGTCATATGCAGCTGCACGGTGTAGTCATCGACGACGTTGACCTGGTCGACGTACTGCCACAGCGTGTTGGACATGATGCGCAGGCACCATAGGGTGGCATCGACATCGGCGGCCGTGAACGGCTCGTCGTTGCTCCAGTTCACCCCCTCGCGCAGCTTGATCTCGAAGGTTTCGCCGTCATCGAGGAACGACCACTCGGTGGCCAGCAGCGGCAGCCACTCACCGGTCCCCCAGTAGAACATGCCGAGCGGCTCGTAGATGAGCTCGCCATAGACGGTGCCGCCCTGAGGCATCGGGGGCAGGATGGCGTTGGTCACGAACGTGTTGAAGTGACCGGTCGGCGGCTGCTGGTACGGGTAGGCCGAATGGAACTCGGCGCCGCCGTCCTGCGCCATCACCACCCGGCCGAAGCCGGCTGGCAGGGGTGCGCCTGTGAGCATCGCTGCTCCGACCGCTCCGGCACCCACGCCCATCGCGCGACGGCGCGACATCGGTGCCTGCAGCATGCTGCGATGCGTTTCTTCAAAGGTATCCTTCGACATTCCAACCTCCTTGGTGGACGTGCGACTCTGAATCGTTCGAGGAACGATGCACAGTATAGCGTAATGTCTCCGCCGCGAGCCACCGAGCCGGCCGTTGTGCGGTATGCCCACCAATCCAATGGTTGAGACGGCAGTCGGCTATCACATCCTGCCGCTACACTCCATGATCCAGCAATGACCTGATCACCTTGCCCCGGCTCAGTCGGCGGCGTGGGCGAGCATCGACTCGCGGGTGGCCTCAAGATCCCGGCCGTCACCGCCCGCCTCGACATTCCGCTGCACGACGTGGCAGGCGACCAGTCGCCCCTCCCCCACGTCCACCAACGGCGGCATCTCCACGTCGCACAGGCCCTGCACCCAGTAGGGGCAGCGCGGGTGAAAGACACAGCCGTCGGGCAGATCGTTGAGGTTCGGGATATCCAGGCTGCGCAGCTGCAACTTACTCTTGGATCGGGTCAGGTCCGGATCCGCCTCGGGAATCGCCGCCGCCAGCGCGCGGGTGTATGGCTGCAGCGGCCGACCGATCAGCCTCGGCGTGCGCCCGTACTCGATCAGCTTGCCGACGTACATCACGCCGATGCGCCCTTCCCAGGCGAAGTACTTCACAACGGCGAGGTCGTGGGTGATGAAGAGGAAGGTCACCCCCAGCTCGTTCCGCAGCTTGAGCATGGTGTTGAGCAGCGAGACGCGGATCGAGACGTCGACCATCGAGACGGATTCGTCGGCGATGATCACCCGGGGGTTGAGCACCATCGCGCGCGCGATCGAGACGCGCTGGCGCTGCCCGCCGGAGAGCTGGTGCGGGAACTTGTCGATGAAGTTCTCGACCGGACGCAGGTCGACGAGCTCAAGCAGCGCGCCAGCGCGCCGGGTCGCCTCGGTCCTGTTCTTCACGACATTGTGGTAGAGCAGCGGTGCGCGCAGGGTGTCGCCGATGGTGTGGACCGGGTTGAGCGAGGCGTAGGGGTCCTGGTGGATGATCTGGACCTGCTTGCGGTACTCGGCAAACTCCTCGGTGCTCATCTCCGCGATGTCCTTGCCCTCGAAGATGATCCGCCCCTCGCTCGGCTTGAGCAGGCCGCCCGCCATGCGAGCCGCGGTCGTCTTGCCGGAGCCGCTCTCGCCGACGAGGCAGAGGATATCGCCCGGGTAGAGGGTGAACGAGACGTCATCCACCGCCTTGATGATGCCCTTCGGCGTCTTGAAGCGGCGGGTCAGATGCTCCAGCTGCATGATCGGTTCTGTCATGGGCCCTGTCCTGCTCCTCAATCTGTCATTTCGAGCCGCGAGGCGCGGCACGCGCCGAGCGTGTCGAGAAATCTCTTGCCTGGCGAGTGACTGAGTCCGATTACGGGAGAGATTTCGCCGCTCCGGTCGAAGTGACGGCATTTGACTGGCGCCACCCTTTGGGCGGCTGGGCGGACAACTGCTTCGCGGGTCCGCCCCTATGGATGATCAGCCTGCACAAGAAAACCGGTCGACGTATGTCCCTACCCGACCGCTTCCTCCACATCGTCGATCGACTCCCATCGTTCGGGGTCCTTGTCCACCTCGTCATGGTGGTGACAGGCGGCGAGGTGCGACGGTGCAACCTCCTCCAGAGGTGGATGGTCGGTGATACAGATGTCGGTGTGGAACGGACACCGGGGGTGGAACGGACACCCGCTCGGGATGTTGAGCAGGTTCGGTGTCGATCCCGGGATGGCCGTCAGGGGGGTGAACTCCTCACCGGCGATGGGCGGCACGGCATTCATTAATCCGACGGAATAGGGATGCTGGGGCTCGTAGAAGACGTCGCGCACCGGACCGTACTCGACCACCTCCCCGGCGTACATCGTCGCGACCCGATCGGCCAGCTCGGCGGCCAGCGAGAGGTCATGCGAGATGAAGATCATCGTGAAGTCGAGCTCCTCACGCAGGTTGCGGACCACGTCGATGATCGCCCGCTGCGTGAGGATGTCGAGTGCGGTGGTCGGCTCGTCGAGGATGATGAGCGTCGGCTGCAGCAGCAGACTCAGCGCGATTGAGACGCGCTGGCGCATGCCGCCGGAGAGCTCGTGCGGGTAGGCGTTGTAGACGCGATCCGGGTCCAGCTGCACCTTCTGGAGCAGATCCAGAGTGCGCTCCCGCACCTCGCCCCTGTTGCGCCATCCATGGGCGCGCGCGGTTTCCTGGAAGGTGTCCTTGACCTTCATCACCGGGTTGAGCGAGCTCTGCGCCGCCTGGAAGGTCATCGCGATCTCCTTCCAGCGCACTCTGCGGAACTCCCTGTCCGACATCTTGAGGAGGTCGAGCGTCTCTCCCTTGCTGGTGGTGAAGCGCACGGAGCCTCGGCTCACCCGGGCGCCGCGCACGAGCATGCGCAGGATGGCGAAGCCCAGCGTCGACTTGCCGGAGCCGCTCTCGCCGATCAGCGCGACCGCCTCCCCCTTGCGGATGGACATGTTGGCGCCGCGTACCGCCTGCATCCAGCCGGCCGGCGTCTTGTACTCGACCCAGAGATCGTCGACCTCGAGGATCGTCGGCGCGGTCGACTCGGCGGTCCCGCGAATTCGGTCCTTCGCTTCCCGGTCCTGGGCCGCCTGTGTGCTGGTTGCCATGAGCTACACCTCGCGCAATCGGGGGTTGAAGACGTCTTCGAGCGTACGGGAGATCAGGACCAGCGAGAGCTGGAGCAGCGAGATCATCACGATCGGCGCCATCACGTAGACAAAGGCATCGTTGAGCGAGTAGGCCTGCTTGGACTGGATCTGCTGGATCATCAGGCCCCAGTTGTCGCCCTGTAACGGCACCAGGCCGAGGTAGTACAGGATGATCTGCCCGTAGATGGCGTTGGTCATGCCGAGCACGAAGTTGATGATGATGTACGGCATCATGTTCGGCAGGACCTCGCGGAAGAGCACGTGCCGCATCGGGAGATCGAGCATCCGCGCCGCCTCGACATACTCCCGCTCCTTGAGCGAGAGCACCTGAGCGCGCACCGCTCGCAACAGGGTCGGCCAGCCGACGGCAGCGAGCACCAGCGCGAGCAGGAAGATGTTGTCGAGCCGCACGAAGACGGCGAGCACGCCGAGCAGGATGATGAACGGGACCGTGAGCACGACGTCCGCCAGGATCAGCGCGACCGAATCGAGCCGGCCGCCGATGAGCCCCGCCAGCGCCCCGAAGATCACGGCGACCGCCGTGGCAACGCCCGCCGCAATCATGCTCACGATCAGCAGGCCCGCCCCGCCGTTGATGATTTGGTAGAGCACATCCTGCCCGCGCCAGTCCGTACCGAGCGGGTGGTCCCATGATGGCGGGGCGTAGACGAGCCCGACGTCGGTCGGGTTCTCGTCCGGCAGGAAGAGCGGTCCGATGAACGACATGATTAGGATCGCGCCGAAGATGACATAGCCGATCATGCCGACCTTGTTGCGCTCGATAAAGACGCGTAGAAAGCTCTTGCGCTGCCTGGCAGCGGCTCTGTCCACTCCCGGCGAAGGCGCGCCCGTCCCAACGACCGCTTCAGCCATGACTACTCACCTCCTCCGGTGCGGATTCGTGGATCGAGCCGGCTGTAGAACAGGTCGGCGATCAGGTTGGCGACCACCACCGAGACCGTCACGACCAGGAAGATGCCCTGCAGCATCGGGTAGTCCCGCTGCTGGATGGAGCGCCATAGCTCGCTGCCGATGCCCTCGTAGGCAAAGATCGGCTCGATCAGCAGCGAGCCGCCGGCAACGAAGCCGATCGCGATGGTCAGCTGCGTGAACAGCGGCAGGATGGCGTTGCGTCCGACGTAGAAGATGGCGATGCGCCACTCGGGCACGCCCCGGGCGCGACCCGCCGCGACGTAGTCCTCCTCCAGCGTGGAGATCGTGCTGCTCTTCATTAGCAGCATCCAGCTGCCGATGGAGAAGACCACGTAGACGAGAATCGGCAGCGTTGCATGGTACAGCGCGTCCTGGACGAAGGCGAAGCTGAACTCGACCTGCTGTCCCGGTGAGAGCGAACCACGCATGTCCACGAACGGGATCCACTCCAGCTTGACGCCGAAGAAGATGAGCAGCAGCAGCGCGCCGAGGAAGTTCGGGATCGAGCCGGAGAGCGACGCGAACGAGGAGAGCACGCTATCCGCGAACCGCCCCCGCTCGTAGGCCATAAACATGCCGAGCAGGGCCCCAACGATGAAGGAGATGACCAGCGCAGTCCCGACGCTGAAGAGCGTCCATGGCAGGCGACTCTCGATCACCTCCCCGACCGTGGTGCCCGGCGACGACACCGACATGCCGAGGTTGCCCTGCGCCAGGTTCTGCAGATAATCGAAGTACTGCAGCAGCACGGGCTGGTCGACATCGATGGCGAAGAGCGATTGCGCCTGGGCCCTGGCGTCTTCATAGGAATAGCCGTACTGGGTGATCTGCTGGTTGATGTAGACCTCGATCGGATTCCCCGGCAGCAGGCGCACCAGGAAGAAGATGAAGGTCGTCACGAAGAAGATCGTGAGGATGGCCCGCAGGATGCGGCGAGCCAGGAATCCGGTAAGAATCTGACGTGATCTCGCCCACACCGTCACCGTCCCGGGCTGGCGGGTCGTTGCGGTGGTGGCGTCGGTGGACACTACGGCCATGGCTACTCCAGTCCCTGTCGCATGCCTGCTCGCATTGTGGTGCACGAAGCGTGGCATACACCGGTAAACGCGACCGTTCACGGTATCGAGCGTGTCGCGACCGAGGGAGATACACCTGGAAAACCGCTTGCACGGGCGTAGTGGTGCCCCTCGGGGTGCAACAGCATCGTCTGGCGTGAGCTAATGCGGACAGGATACCCCCGAGGGACACAACTCGCAACGTGATCGGCCTCATGCGGCGCGTGTTGCCGGCTCAGACCTCCATCAGCTGACGCCTCGACTCGATGTGGCTGCGAATATCCGGCGGCAGGTTCTCCAGCCCCACGAGATCCGCGAGGCGGTTCGTCCATACAGCAACCTCATCCATGATGCCGAGGAACTCCCCACGGTCGTAGGCCCCGATGCCAGCGACTGCGTCCCCCCGCGCGGCGGCATCACGCTGCTCCTGCACCCACGCGATCGCGTGCCGGTACTGGTCGACCTGCCGGGCGAACCGCTCCAGCGAGACCCCGATCTGGCTGTGCCGGGCGTGCCCGAGCCACCGCTCCTGGAACTCCTCGGCTAATGCTGGGATCTGGCGCCGGTGCGCTTCCAGGCGATCGATCACCGTATCCAGCGTCGCCACCGTCGCTTCCCGGTCGGTACCGCCGTCGTCTGCCGCCGCCAGCGCCTCCTTGAGCATATCGAAGGTGTCACGGCGCTCCGCCAGCACCACCAGCTCGAAGGCGGCGAAGCCGAGCTCGTGCCGGATCGCCGGATCGCGCACGCTGTCGAGCAGCGGAAAGATCGCCTCGGCACCCTGCCGAATCTGCTCCATCTGGACTCGCGGCAATACCCGCTCCACCCGGCGGTCCAACGGATCGCCCCAGAATGCCGGACCGGTGGCGGTGATAGCCTGCCGCTCCGCGTCCACCGGCGCGATAACCGAGCCAAGCCTGCGGATAGCAGCGATGAGGTTCCCACTCAGGTCACGGAAGAAGAGGTGGCTTACTGCCTGATCGTAAGCTTCGACACTGGTCTCCGCGCCGCTCCAGGCACACTCGGCCGCCCAGAGATAGGGGTACCAGTTGTTCTCGAACATCGTGAAATGCCCGTAGTCGCCCCAGTCGGTCATCAGCATGCCCTCGGCACCGGCCTCGACCCCGTCTCGCACGAAGCTCTGAACATTTGCGATTGCCCGCTCGATGCGGGGGAAGAGCGAGAGCCACGCGCCCGTGCCGGGACAGACGTAGAAGCGCCGGCCCCGCAGCGTGTCGACCGTGTCGTAGCGCTCCTTCGGTTCGTACCACCAGTCGAGCAGCACGATGTCGTCGGGCAGGTCGGCGACCTTCTCTGGGTGATGCCAGAAGACATCGGCCCACATCATCATGGTGCGACCGTGCTTGCTGACCATCTCGTGCAGCCGCCGGATGTGCTCGATGTAGAGCTCGCCGGCACCGATCTTGTCGGTGCGCGCCTTCGAGACACCGAGGCCCATGTCCCACGGCTCGTCGGCGTCGATATTGAAGTACTCGGACGAGAAGTTCGGCAG
>DASYWL010000131.1:0-5199 GCA_035936055.1 Thermomicrobiales bacterium | reverse complement strand
GGAACCAGCTCTGCGCGGTCGCCGACCTGCTCGACCACCCGAAGACCAATCTGGACGACGTTGCCGACCTACTGAGCGAGATCCTCGGTCCGCTTGGATAGCTCTGTTCCGCGCCGGAACAGATTGACGATCGATGGGACCTCTGCGGGCGCTCGCCTTCCTAACCTAAAGGTGAGTGCCATGGCACCTATCTTGCCATAAAAACCTCGCTGGTCATTCAGCGTCGTTCGATCAGTTTGGAGGTATGCACCATGCTCTTCTACTGCGAGTTCACCTGGTTCCCTGGCACGACCCGCGAGGAGGTCGCTCGGCGCGTCGTTGAGCAGCACGACGCCGGCCTCAACCACCCCGATCGCATCAAGGGCTGGTACAACCTGGCCGGTGGCGGTGCCGGGTTCCTGATCGTCGACTATGACGACGTTGCGGAGCTGACCGCCTTCCTCCAGCCCTACATGGAATTCATGAGCTTCGACGTGCGCGCGATCCACGAGCTCGACTACAACTCCCGCATCGAGGAGCTGCGCAAGGCGGCGAGCCAGGCGGGCACGGCCTCGGGCGTCGCCCGTCACGACTTCGCCTAGCGTGACCCATTCGATGCGATAGCAGTGGAAAGGAGCCGTTATCATGGCCCACCAGCAACGCACCGAGGGCGAGGGCCGGGAACCGGAACACACCCATCCTGCCGTCACCCACACGCACGATCACTGGCACGTCTCGCATCACGTCACTGATGCGGGCGAGGTCGAGCATCGCGTCTTCTGGCACACCCATGAGCACAACCACGGCGAGATCACGCACAGCCACGATTACGGCCGGGAAGAGGAGGAGCGCGACCACGCCAAGGAGGCTCACATCCACGACCACGCCGCGCCAACGGAGTCACCTGCCTGACGTGTCGCTCGAGAGGCATATCGCTGGTTCAGTAGAGTTCCGCATCGACGGAATGGAGGATCTCATGGCAAACCCTGTCGACCCCGTCTGTGGGATGGAACTGACCCCGGGACAGGTGGAAGCGCAGGCCCGGTACAAGGGGAAGGCGTACTACTTCTGCTCGGAGGAGTGCAGGCGCACCTTTGAAGAGAACCCCGAGGCCTACGTCAGCACATCTGCCGATCAGGGAGATGCGCCTACAACGACTCCTCGCTGATGGTGCAACCGGTGACCGCTCCACAAGGTGCGGGAGCGGTCACCGGACTGCGCGGATACCTACTCCATGACGGCCGAGTCACCCTTGGCCTGGTTCGCGTCGCGGCCGGCAGACTCGTCTCGTAGAGCCGACCGAGGTGTTGGGCTACCCGCCCACACCGCTGCGATGACCTCGAGCAGGTGATCGATATCGAACGGTTTGGTGACTACCTGCACGCCCATGGTGTCCAGCTGCTCGCGGAGTTCGGTCACCTGTTTGACTGCGCCAGTACACATGATGATCGGGATGTCACGCGTCGTCCGGTCCATCCGCATCGCCTGCAGCAGCTGCCACCCGGACTCCTCCCGGCCGATGATGAAATCCATGATCACCAGATCCGGGCTGGCGTCCCTGATGCTCTGCAGCAGATCGCCTGTCTGGCGCGCGAACCTGTCGATGGTGACCTCGTACCCCTCCTCGCCCAGCAGCTCCTCAAACAGCGCGAGTATGGCCGGATCGTCATTGACGACCAGGATTCGCTTCCCACCATTGCTCGGTTTCGCCATCACGTCCTCCAATCACTGTGTGGGAACAGCACCGTGACGACAAGGACAACATGCCGCGCAGCGAACCGCCACTGTGGCTGCCGGTGTTTCCCATGGTACTGTGACAGTGTTAACGGCCATGCTATCCGGTGATTGCTTCCATCCGCGACGAGGTCATCATGCGTGTCGATACGGAACCTCCCGAAACGCCGCGTCTTGGAGACCGCTCGCCCAGCCGTCGCGGCCGACAGGAGGAACCGGCCTCCATTCCGAGCGCGCTGATAGTGCCCACGACCGTCTTTTCGCCGGTCGAGCTTCAGGGAGCACGCGAGCGGCTCACCTCCGGTGATGGCCTCCACCGACTCCTCGCCAGTATCGGAGGTGACGAGGCCAGCGACAGCAGTCTCCCCTTGCCCGCTCGACTTGCCGCACCGGGCTTCTTCCGACGGCATCGCGCCAGCGTGGCGACGGTGTTCCTGTACCTCGCGCTCGTCGTGATCCCGGGGTTCCTGATATCCGCGTTCGGGGACCGATTCACCAGCCGCGAGTTCGTCAGGCTCACGGATTGGCGCGAGTTCTCCGGTGCCCTCTTTCTCTATCTTGTCCTCGCGCCTGTGCTGTGGACCTTCTACCTGTGGCAGCCACGCCTGATCGTCGAGGTCTTTGCCGGCCTCGCGCAGAGCGGCGCTATCGGCCCGGCACGCCGCGCCGACATCGCGGCCGATGCGGTCCTCCGGCGCATGGGCGGTAGCTTTGTCGAGACCGCCGGGCGAATCAGGGCGATGCGAGTGACGAAGGGAGCGTTGCTCGCTGCCCTGTCGCTGGCAGCGTCAGTGGCAACCCTGCTGGTCTGGCCCCCTACCGCCCTGCCCCCAGTGAATCGGCTCTTCCCCGACTCCGACCTTTTCTGGTGGCAGATCGTGCCGGTCTATTTCTGGGCCGTGTGGCTGCCCCTCGTCTTCGTCAACGTCTACATGCTGGTCTGGATCGTCATCAGGCAGACCGTCATGATCGCCAATATCCAGCGCCTGCTCAGCCTCTTCGAGGTCGAGCCGATCCCGTTTCACCCGGATGGCTCATGCGGCTTTGCTCCCATTGGCAGCTACGCGACCAACATCGTTCGCATCGCGCTGATCATCGGCGCGTGGGCACTCGTCCTGCTCCTCAGCGGTCCGGTCACCGGGCACGGGGTCTACGTGGCGCCCCATATCCTCTTCCTGGTGATCGTCCAGGTACTCCTGACTCCCTATCTCCTGTTTGGGCCCGTCTGGTATGCCCACCGCGTGATGAGAGCAGCCCGGGAACGGGCGCTCCAACGGGTGGGGGATGCCATTCGGACGTCTCTTCTCGGGGACGTGCGACCGTCCGCAGCGAGAATGGCTCGTGAAGATCGCTATCAAGAGCTCGAGGCACAGTATCGCCTGGTGGAAGAAGGCTATGAAACGTGGCCGTTCGGACGCACGGCTTTCAGCGGGGTGAGCATCACCGCTGGCGTGACCCTGGCCGGCAACGTCGCCGCCATTCTCTACAGGATGTATATCGGCACGTAAAAATGGGCACGCCCGACCGCATGGCGTCCATCCTGTGAACGAGTCAGCACTGGCCCTTGGAGCGTGCGCCAATAGGGTAGAGTGCCACGCCTCTCAAGACGCATACAGACCTACGCGGTCAGCACACGCGCTCACGTCTCGGTCACGATGCGCACGCGACCCGTTCGCAGGGCGTGCAACTCGTCGTATCCGACGTCAGCAGGTTGCACATCGCCGTCCTTGGCTCGCTTGGTGTCCCAGGCACCCTCTCCCCCGAAGCGGGCGAGAAACGACGCCACGAACGCCGCCGCGACGGCGACAATGATCACCGTGCCGTCGTCCGTGGTAGCCCACGTCGCGAGGAAGGTCGCGAGGGCACCGAGGCCACCGACAATGAGCGCGCGAACCAGCGCGGCCTTGAACTGCTCGGACATGTCGTCTTCCCCCTCTTCTGTTGTGAACTTGAAACCCTGCCTGATCACACCATTGTGTCACAGCAGCGGCAAGACTGGGAAGAGGGATAATTGAGAATCTCCAGCAAGAGGTTGACCTCCTGGCTGCGCCTGGTGAGCCGCAGCTACGGAAAATGGGGTTGTTGCCCGGAATGCTGCCACAGCATACACACCTATTGACGCACGATCTTAGACAATACCCCCGTTCACCTCATCTTCATCATCCTCCTGAAAGCCAATCCCGCGCCGTCCGGTCCGCCGCAGCACCGCCGGGCCGAATCCGTCGTGCACGCGTACCACCCCCGGCACCTCCTGCAGATCGCTGACGATGCCGAAACGCTCGTTCAGGTTCTCCAGCCGGATCGTCAGTTCGACCACGTCGGTGTCGGTCGAGCTGTCGCGCTCGAACTGCATCGACTGCACCCGCATCCCGTGCCGTGCCCCAATGATCGGTACGCCCTTCAGCAGGCCACTGGCATCGGTCGTCTCGATCAGGAGCCGCTGCCGCCTGCTCTCGTGCTTGAAGAAGTGCGCCTCGATCGGCCGCATGCCGGCCTGGATGAGCAGCATGAAGACGGTACCGGCCGTCGCCGGGATGTAGAGTCCTGCGCCGACCGCGAGCCCGACGCCAGCTACCGACCACAAGCTCGCTGCTGTGGTCAGCCCGCGCACGGTGTTCCGGCGAAAAATGATCACGCCGGCACCGAGGAAGCCGATGCCGCTCACCACCTGCGCCGCGATACGGCTGGGATCGAGCACGTCCGATTGGGGAAACCCGAAGATCGAGACCACCATGATCAGTGCCGACGCCACGCACACCAGCGCATGCGTCCGGAACCCAGCGGCCCGCTCCAGGCGTTCGCGTTCGAGGCCGACCAGCGCCCCGAGCAGCGTCGCCACACCGAGCCGCAACAGCAGATCGATATAGCTGAGGCCGTGCATCGCCGTCAGATCGGCAGTTCCCCAATCGATATCGACATCCACCTACACGAAATCCTTCCGGGCCAATCTGTTGACGCCACATTGATCATCCACGCAATAGTACCCGACCGGCCGCCACACTCCGGCGGGATCACCCACTGGCCTCAGGGAACATGCGGTCGTGGCCCGGCATGGATATTGATGCTAGGATGCGGGCGGCAGCCGTGGCAGCGCGGCACACGCCACCATTACACATTCCGGGAAGCGTGAAGACATGACAGACACGCCACACCCCCTCATCTCGGCCCATCGTGGCGGCCGGGAGGAAGCGCCGGAAAACACCCTTGCCGCCTTCCAGCGCGCACGCGATCTCGGCGTCCCCGGCGCAGAGTGCGATGTCCGCCTCAGCGTCGACGGCGTGCCCGTCGTCATCCACGATGACACAGTCGACCGCACCACCGACGGCACCGGCGCAGTGCACGCCCTCACCGTCGCCCAGCTCGCCCAGCTCGACGCCCGGGCCGTGCATACCAACTGGCCGACAACGCCACATGTGCCGACCTTCGCCGAATTCATGGCGGTCGCCGAGGGCTTCGCCTACATCGAGGTCGAGATCAAGGCCGATG
>DASYWL010000130.1:0-6587 GCA_035936055.1 Thermomicrobiales bacterium | reverse complement strand
AGGTAACCTTGAGCGGCTCGAGGATCATCGACGTGAGATCGTCGCTGGCGCCCGGGCTGGTGTTGTCGTCGCCCAGCTTCTGCCCCTCGTCCGCCGTCTCGATCAGGTAGTCGAAGATGGTCTCGTGCGTGACGTCGGTGTCGGGCTCCTCCCACGTGGCATTCACTGCTCCGATGGCCGCTTGCGCTTGCTGCAGCGTCTCGGCCGCGAGGCCGGCGAAGTCACCGTCCCGGAAGGTGCTGACGACCCCGGGCATCCCCTCCGCCTCAGAGAAGCCGACCTCGACGAGCGTCGCGCCGAAGGCGGGGGGGCGCACGATCTGGGCCCACAGCATGTCGTCGACAACCACGTCAATGCCGTAGATCGCCGAGCCATCGACCTTGTCTGCGACGTCGGGTCGTGGGATCGACTGTCCGATGACGGTGAAGTTCTCCGGTGACGTGAGCCGGATGTCGGGGTCGAGTTCGCGGGCGATGCTCTTCCCGGCAGCGAGCTCCGCATACGGGATCTCGATGCCGCTGTGGTCGGTGGCGATGACCTTGCCGTTCTCGAGCACGAAACCACTGCTGGAACGCCCATGCTCCTCGGCGGCGAAATCGATCAACCACTGCCGCATGGCGGCAGCGGCTTGGCGGATGCGCGGACCGGTCAGGCGTGTGCTGAGCGAGCCGAACGTGCCGATATCGAACGGCGCCTCATCGGTCTTTCCCATGATGACGTCGACCGCCTCGAAGGGCACCGAGAGCTCCTCGGCGACGAGCTGGGCGAAGCCGGTCCGGATGCCCTGCCCGAACTCGACCTTGCCGGTCAGCAGCGTGATGGTGCCGTCCTCGTCGATGCGCAGGTAGGCATCCACGTTGGTGGGCGGTTCTAGCCGCGTGGTTTCCGCTTCTGGGGTGGCGGCTGGTGTCGCACCAGCTTCTGGTGTCGCGATCGGGGTCGCGTTCGCCGGTGTGGCCTCTTGGTGAGCGCTGGCGCCATACGACCAGAAGATCGTCAGCCCGCCGGCGGCAACACTCGACTGCACGAGACGCCGTCGGGAAATCGTGGGGGTGGTTCTCTGCGATGTCATGGCATGATGCTCCCTTAGCTCTGGCTGCCCGCAGCCATCTTGATGGCTTGGCGGATGCGGTTGTAGGTGCCGCACCGGCAGAGGTTGTCGCTCATCGCCTCGGTGATCTCGTCGTCGGACGGGGACGGGTTGGCCTCCAGCAGAGCAGCCGCCGACATGATCTGCCCGGATTGGCAGTAGCCGCACTGCGGTGCCTGCGCCTCGATCCAGGCCTCCTGCAGCGGATGAAGCCCATCATCGGCGGCGAGCCCCTCGATGGTGGTGACCTCCTGATCCCCGACCTCACCGACCGGGGTGACACACGAGAACGTCGAAGCACCATCCAGGTGTACCGTGCAGGCGCCGCACTGCGCGAGGCCGCAGCCGAACTTGGTTCCGGTTAGGCCGAGGTCATTGCGCAGGACCCACAGCAGCGGGGTGTTCTCGTCAACGTCGACGGAATGCTCCGTCCCGTTGACCCTGAGCGTGAAACTGGCCATGAGTGAAGCCCCTTTGCCCGGCGGACGTGGTGCACTCCCGCGAATGCCCAGATCCCGGGCGATATTGTGATAGGTTGCGACACCATCGCAAGTACGGGGCCATCGGCGTGGAAGCAGGGGAGGGGAAGCCGGGGACGCAACCATATGCAGCAGGGTCGTATCTGGCGTTGAGCCCGAGATCCGGGAACCGCGGCACCGCAATGGATTACTTCCCACGCGGCGCTCGAGCTTGAGTGCTTGCGGGCAGAGATGGTCGGCCTCGAGCGGATCGTCGAGGAGGTTTCCGCCAATCGTGACCACTGGCGAGAGCATGCCCATCGCTCGCGGGTTATGGCAGAGACGGCCCAGCGCCTTGCAGAGCGTGCCCAGGCGCTTGCATTGCCCGCAGGCGGCGATAAACCCGGCGAGAGGTCAGACCCGGGACCATACCAACGCCGGCCCAGAGACGCCCCAAGGCCGTGCTGAGGGCCTCTGGGGCACGTTGCGGCGGCTAGCGCGCGGCGGGTAGGCGATCGGGCCGGCGTGAGACCTTGCGCAGGCGCGCACGAGGCGACAGGTGTGCATGGGGTCACGGCACGTCTCTGGGGTTGGGCAACATAGCCTGCGAGGATAGGGACGGCCGGTTCCGGCAACGCCCGCACGCCGACTGGGGATCAAGGCATACCGCGACGTCTAGCAGCTGGGAGGATCGTCGATGGTGACCTCCCGGCGCTCCCAGCCGATCGGCACGCCTTCCTCATCGGGGATGGCTTCCTCCGGGTCCCCGGTGCCGTCCCAGTCCTCGTCCAAGTCCTCGGCAAACGGCGGGACCGTGTCGAGGGTGAGGGTGGGACTCAAGCGTCTGGGACCGGCCTCGCTGAACAGGAGGATGAGCACGAGCTGATCGTGCTTGACAATGCCCAGCAGCTCGACCGTCAGCGCATTGTCGAGCGCCTCGTTGTCCACGGGCAATGTCATCGCATAGCCGAGCGTCCGATCCCCGTAGTCCTCGGTCTGCACCTCGTTCGCGATCTGGTCGAACGTCTCGGTGTCACCGATGTCGGGGTCGTCGCTGAACGTCTCGGCAACGAGCACCGGGGCGTCCTCCAGCGCGGCCTCAGCCTGCTCCGCGGTCTCGAACTGGAATGCCGAGTAGGTCACGTAGGCGGGCAGGACGTTGGTGACAGCCGCGTCCTCGTCGGTTCGCTCGAAGGCGGCGAAGGCGATCTCGGTGGCGCAGTGCTCACTGCCCAGGTCGAGGAAGAGGTTGGGGTCGTCATCGGCGGCCTGAGGTGTCTGCACGACACCGAGCAGCATGGCGAGCAGGGTAGTGAGGAGCATGGTGGGCACTCCAGAGAAACGAGCGACCGACAGCATCTGGTTCTGGTAGCGAATCTCGCAACTTTCACGCCAGCTATCAAGTTTTTGTGGCATGGCTCCAGAGCGCGATGGGGAATTCTGCTAGGCAGCTCCGGAGTGCGCCTCGCAGGCCACGGTGGCGCAGAGGGATCGCAGTTCCGGGGTGAGGGTCGGGTCATCGGGATGTCAGTGGTTCCGTCGGTCCCCATCGGACTCGGTGCTCTCACCCTTGGCATGAATCTTCCCGTGGAGGAACGATTGGATGCCGAGTATTCGCACTGCCACCCACACGGGTACAGGCACGGCGCTGGGCCTCGCGTCGGCCGGCTGCACCTCGGGGGTCGTCAGGGCGATCGTTCGCCCACGGGTGCGCAACTCGCAGCCACCCCGGGCGAGGACGTTCCTGACCCAGTCGGTATCCGCTCCGTAGAACAGCACGATGACGACGCGGTCACCGGACCGGAAGGCCAGCACCGGCGTGCGGTATACCCGTCCGGAGACACGGCCGCGGTGGAGCACCACCGCGAGCGGTGGCAGCCACCCGGCGAAGGTGCGGATGAGCGGGTTGAACACGCGCCGATTGATGCGGGCCAGAGTATCGCTGAAGGCCATGGTGCCCTCCACACGCTGCGGTTGTGACGTTCGCACCTTGCCGGCTTGCGCCTAATGCACGCAAGACGACATGGTAGACGGATATGAATATCGGTCACCGCCCAGGTCGAGCGGACGGTACATGCGTCTCGTGAGGCGCAGCGTCTGGCACATGGGCGACCAGGTTTTGTCGCCCGTGACCGGCAGGAAGGGGCGCGGCGAATCGCCGTTGAGCGGGTGGCAGCGGCGAGGTGTCGAACATCGGTGGCCCCCAATCATGTTGCTGAAGCCGATCTCCCTTGAATTAAACGTGGACCTATCGAGAAGGCGCGAATCGCATTTACTGGCCTCGCTGGCGTTGCGCAGGTCGCCTCCCTCGTCGTCAAGCTGTCTCCCACGGCAAGCACTGCGCCGTACCGATGGTCCCCGTAGGTGGCCCGTTCGCCCATCTGGCTGCCCTAGACTTGGGTGGGGAGGGTGACGACGCCGTTGGGTCGTTCCAGCGCGCCGCTGGGTTCGGGGCCAGCACACTCCGCAGCCGGCGAGCGAGCGTACGAGCAATCACCCCTTGCACGAACAGACAACCCTTGCATGGAAGGGCACCATGGCCAAGTGCACGGCAACAAGCAAGCGAAGCGAGCAGCGGTGCAACAACGCTCCGGTCACCGGCGCGGCCACCTGCCGCATGCACGGCGGCACGGCGGCGATCGCCAACCGCGGCCGGGGCAACGGCAACTACAAGCACGGGCGCCACACCAAGGACTTCGGGGAGTCCAGGCTCAAGCAGCGCTACCTGGCGGCGCGGACCGATCCCGAGCTGCGGCCGAGCGAGCCGCGGACGCCGTCAGCGATGTTCTAGATGAAGCTGACGACCTGCCCGTGCTGGCGATAATCCATTCCCATCTATCCTTGGTGGCATGCGGTCTGCTTGTGCCTCGTCCTGGTACCTTACACCAAATTCCCGGCACTATCCGAGATAGTTCACGAGGTGTATCTCAAGCTCAGTTCACGTGGTGCGATAGCACTATGGAGAGGGGACCGGATCCGCATGGGCATCGATGCCCGTGGGGTAGGACGGCTCCTTGAGCAGCTACGTCTGGTGGGACGTGTCATCTTGCGCGCGAGAACCATATACGCATCGGACCGATTCACATTGATAGTACGAGCTCTGTTTGCGTTGACCTCTGTTACTGACCGAAAATCTCTCGCAGCGACTCAACTGGGAGCTTCGGTTCTCGGTCGGCGGTCAGCAGGCCGTTGGTTTCCTGCTCAGTGTCGGTCAGCTGGGTGTAGCAGAACCCCGTCACATCGGGACACGCACGGACTGCCTCGGTCAGCTCCCGCACCTTGTCGATGTAGTCGGCTTCGCTCGTCACAGTACCGTACCCATACCAGCGCTCGCCGGCGTCAGGAGCGTAGCTGATGCCCCCATACTCGGTGATCATCACCGGACGACCCACGTTGGCGCCCGGTTCGAGTTGGAGGACGCGCCTATTCGGGCGGTTGCGTTCGAGCATCGTCCCAATCCCATCAGCGCCGTACTTCTCTCGTATTTCGTCGCCGCTCTCGGTGTAATCGTGAATGGTCAGGATATCGCTGGTGGTATGCTCCCAACCATCGTTGCTAATCACCGGGCGGGTGCCGTCGAGCGCGTGCGTCAAGTGCCAGTGTGCCTCCTGCCAGTGGCGCTGACGGGCGTCAACTGGCAGCGCGGGCACGCCCCAGCTCTCGTTGATCGGCACCCACGCGACGACCGAGGGGTGGTTGCGGTCACGCAGCACGGCATCCGTCCACTCTCGTGTCATGCGGGTGACGGCAGTTTCGTTCCAGGTGAAGGCATTAGCCATCTCGCCCCAGACGAGCACGCCGAGCCGGTCACACCAGCTCAGGAATCGCGGATCTTCGATCTTCTGGTGGATACGGGCGGCGTTGAATCCCAAGTCGCGGATCAATTCGACCTCGCGCCGGATCGCCTCGGCGGACGGAGCCGCGAGGTGCGACTCCGGCCAGAACCCCTGTTCCAGCACCATCCGCAGATAGACGGGGAAGCGATTGAGGACGAGCCCGTTTGCATCTACGGCCACCGAGCGGAGCCCTGTGTAACTGTAGATCCTGTCGAGGACCTGTTCACCGTCGAGAAGCGACAGCTTGGCCTCGATCAGATTCGGGTGCTCCTGCGACCAGATCAGCGTGCGGCGGGTCTCAGGATTGCCAGGGGCACCGAGTTGCCATCTGGCTGTGTGGCGATCCCCGGAGAATGTGTACCGGTCGTCGGCGAGCGTGTCACCGTTGAGGGCGAGTTCGACATGGAGTGTCAGCGGTAACGATGACGCTGGTGTAATGCTGGTCGCCGCATCGACCGTAAGCGAGTCTGCGTCTGGCTGCCAATGAAGGTCTGATATCCGGTGCCGCCCCGTGGCCTCGAGCCAGACTGGCTGCCAAATGCCCGTCGTGCGCCGGTACCAGATGCCGTGTGAGGGGGTCTGCCAGTCCTGCTTACCACGGGGCTGACCGAGATCGTGGGGATTATCCTCGGCGCGCACGACGATGTCGGCGACGTCTTGATTTGCTAGCGGCTGCGTGATGTCGGCGTGGAAAGGCGTGTGGCCACCCTCGTTAAAGGCGACATGGGCACCGTTCACCCAGACGTCGGCGCGGTAATCGACGGCACCGAAGCGAAGCAGCAGGCGCTCACCGTGCTCTCTTGGCAGGACGTCGAGGTCAACCACGCGCCGGTACCACACCACTCGGTGCGGATTAGGGTCACCAATACCGCTAGCGGTCGATTCCGGCGGGAACGGCACGATGATGATGCGGTCAAACGCGGCAGAATGAGACTCCCAGTGAGCATCGCGACCGACGTCCTCGGGGTCGAAGGCGAACTGCCACTCGCCCGTGAGATCGTGCCACCGCGGACGAGCGAACTGGGGTGTCGGGTGAGTATCGGCGAGGTTGTACATGTGTGAGCTTCCAGTCGATTCAGTTCGTCCAACGCCCGGGTCATTCTAGGGCGACTGTGGCGTGATAGAGGGCGGCACCCTGCCTACCAGTGCGCTTCCCGCGGCTGTGACCGGTCTTCCGTCGCGACCAGCACGTCGAGAAGCATC
>DASYWL010000129.1:0-11479 GCA_035936055.1 Thermomicrobiales bacterium | reverse complement strand
CGCCCGGCTCGCAGCGAGCCGGGCGGTCGTTTCGTTCGACGGGCCATGGCTGCGTGTCAGGAAGCGCCGGAGTCACCAACCTTGCGACGAACGATCGTCCCGTCCTCAGTACCGGCCGTCTGACGCCCATCTTCAGCACGCGGTTGCCTTGCAGACAGTCCCTCATCATCGTCGATACCGACGTTCGGGTCCTCGTCGACGGCAGGACCAAAGATCTCGATAACCTCCGGCGCGTCGAGCGTTTCCTTTTCCAGGAGCGCCCGAACCATCCCATCGAGCTGCTCACGGTACTGCGAGGTGAGGTCGACGGCCTCGCGCAGCGCGTTCTCGACGATCCCTCGCACCGCAGCGTCGACCTTCTCGGCCGTTGCGTCGGAGTAGGACTTGTCCTGCGTGATCTCGCGACCGAGGAAGACGTGCTCCTCGCCGGTGCCGAGGTAGAGCGGACCGACGGCATCGCTCATGCCCCAGAGACCAACCATGCGGCGAGCGAGACTCGTCGCCTGCTTGAGGTCGTTCTCCGCACCGGTCGTGATTTCGTCAAAGACCACCATCTCCGCCGCTCGCCCGCCGAGCATCATCGCGAGCCTCCCCAGCAAGTACTGGCGCGAGTAGTTGTGCCGATCCTCGTCAGGCATCTGCACGGTCACGCCGAGCGCACGGCCGCGCGGCACGATGCTCACCTTGCGAAGCGGATCGGAGCCGGGCGTGAAGTGCGCCACCAGCGCATGCCCCGCCTCGTGGTAGGCCACCACCTCACGCTCCTTCGGGTTGGTCAGGCCGGACTTTGCGACGCCAAGGAGGATCTTGTCGAGCGCCTCGTCAAAGTCCTCCTTGCGGATGTCCTTCGAATTGCGCCGGGCAGCAGTAAGCGCCGCCTCGTTGACGAGATTGGAGAGATCCGCGCCGGAGAACCCGGTCGTCGACCTGGCGATCTGCTCGAGGTCGATGGACGCGCTCAGCGGGATGCCCCGCGTGTGGATCTTGAGGATCGCTAGGCGACCCTCGCGATCGGGCAGTCCGACGGTCACTTGTCGGTCGAAGCGGCCCGGGCGCAGCAGCGCAGGATCGAGCACGTCTGGCCGGTTGGTGGCGGCCATCACGATGACTTCCTGGTTGGTCTCGAAGCCGTCCATCTCGACGAGCAGCTGGTTGAGCGTCTGCTCGCGCTCGTCATTGGAACCGCCGAGACCAGCGAACCGCTGGCGACCCACTGCGTCGAGCTCGTCGACGAAGATAATGGCTGGGGAGGCCGCTTTGGCCTTGTCGAAGAGGTCACGAACGCGGCTCGCGCCGACACCGACGAACATCTCGACGAACTCCGACGCCGAGACACTGAAGAACGGCACGCCGGCCTCACCGGCCACCGCACGAGCCGTCAGGGTCTTGCCGGTACCCGGCGGGCCGACCAGCAGCACACCGCGGGGCAGCCGAGCCCCGAGCGCATGATACTTGGCCGGATTACTGAGGAAGTCGACGACCTCCATGAGCTCCCGCTTGGCCTCGTCCTCGCCGGCGACGTCATCGAAGGTCACCTGTGGCCGCTCGGGATCGTTCTGGCGCGCCTTGCTGCGGCCAAACCCGAAGACGTTCTGCTGGCCACGGCTCATCTGGCGACCCATGAAGAGGATCAAGCCGAGGATGAGCAGGAACGGGAAGAACGAGATCAATATACTCGTCCATATTGTCCCGCCGGCGGCCTCGCCCTCGATGACGACATCGGCCTCCTGCAGCGCGGGCAGCAGGTCAGGGATTTCGACGCCCTGTGGGAGGGTGGCCTCGATCTCGGTCGTTTCCACGATGCCGGGGGCATCGGCCACGGCATCGGGGTCGACCTGCTCGTTGTCGGTGTTCCAGAGGATCGGTGACTCGAGTTGTGCTGCAATGCTCGTCTCGCTGAGCACCGCCCGCTCGATGTTGCCCTCCACGAGCTGCTCGGTCACCGTCGTGTACGGGACGTCCAGCGCGTCGCCCTCGTCCTGAGGCCCGAAGAACTGCCAGATGTACCACCCTACAAGAGCGATGATCAGGGTCGCGACAACCCAGGTCGGAATCCTGGGCGAGCGCCGCTCGGGCATGTCCGGGTCGGGACGGCCGTCGTTGCCGGGCTGGGGACGGCGACCCCGATTACCGTCCTGATCCGGTCGCCTCATCGAGAACTGCGACGTTTCTTGGTCCTTTTGTGGCATGCGTGTGTCTTTCCTGGGGCATCCGTGCACCGGCATCTTCCGGTGACCCCGGACGGGGCCGAAGCCTGCGTGTCGGCTGGCTCGCTGATTGCATGAGCGAATCGGCGCTCCTTTGGCAATTCTACACATCCGCGGTCCCCGGTATCGCACCCCATGGACACACGCCACGACGTGAGCGTCCTCTGCGCTACCGAAGGCCCGTGTCCTTCGGTGCGTCACCGGAGGACACCAGCACCCACCAGGCAGGAACGGCATACGCATCATCCTCGCCGTGAGCGTACCCATCCCATCTGGCAAAGCGCGACCGGCGCAGCACGAGCGGGATGACCTGGCCATGGATGACCATCTTGCTCTCGTGCTCCTGCTCGCCCCAACGGCGCCAGGCCGCCTCGTAGGCTGCCTCCCCCTCAGGCACCGATCGCAACAGTTCAATGAACTGGGTTGTGGTGAAGGCCTCGCCCTCGATCCGCTGGAGCAGATCGTCGATGACGTCCTCCATGTCGCGGGCAATGTCCTCGACGGTTACGCCGCCCTTGCCGATGTGCCCCTGCATGAACACGCTCCTCATCTACTAGTAGGAGTCTCGGATCGAGCCACGCAACGACCTCCCGCGCTGTCAGCCACCGTGTCATCTCGACGACCGGAGCACCTGAAGGACACGGCACAGGTCAGGTGGCTGCGCGGGGTCCGCTACCCTTCGCTCTCCTGCCGGACCATCACGTAGCTCTCGTAGCGGTCCTCCGGGATCTCGCCGCGCTCCACTGCCTCCCGGATCGCGCAACCAGGCTCGTGCATGTGGGTGCAGCCGCTGAACCGGCACTCGCCGAGGTACTCCCGGAACTCCCGATAGCACCACTCCAACTCCTCCTCCGGCACCGCATGCATCGCCAGCGCCCGCATCCCGGGTGTATCGGCGATGTAGGTATCGGGCCCGATCTCGTAGAGCTGCGCGCCGATCGTCGTGTGTCGCCCCTTGCCAGTTGCCTCCGAGACCTCGCCCGTCTCCCGCTCGTGCCTGGGATCGAGGGCGTTGAGCAGGGTGGACTTGCCCACACCGGACGGCCCTGCCACCACCGAGATGTGACCGAAGAGCTCCTCGCGAAGTTCCTCGAGCCCTTCGCCGGTGACCGAGCTCACGTAGTGAACCGGGTAGATCGACTCGTAGAGCGCAAAACGCTTCTCGGCGGGCCCGAGCGGGTCATTGGATCCGAGATTCTGCTCGAGGTCGGTCTTGGTGACCACGATCCGCACCGACAGGTCATGGCGCTCCGCCAGGATGATGAATCGGTCCAGCATCCGCAGGTGCGGCTCCGGCTCGCGCGCCGCGAAAACGATCAGCACCTGATCCGGGTTGGCGAGGATCACCTGCTCGGTGTCCCGAGTGTTGCGGGCGGTGCGCGCGAAAACCGACTTCCGGGACTCGACCCGTTCGATCACCGCCTCACCATCACCAGCATCGGTGATCCAGACGTGATCACCGACGGCAACGATATCGGTACGACGCGCTTTCTTCTTGAGCACGCCGCGCATCGTCGCGATCCAGGTCGCTTCCGGGTCGTGAGTTCGCACTTCATACCAGAGACCGTGTGCGCGCACGACCACACCCCGCATGGCCTCTGGAGGCGCCTCGCGCTCCACGAGCTGCTCGATCGCCGCCGCAGCCTGATCCTGCCGGTCTTGACCACCGCCTCGCCGTCGTCGTTTTCCCAAACGTCACTCCCGCGCGTGTTCAGCACCCGATGGCCGACGAGACGCATTGCATCCATGTACAGGCGCCACAAAACCCCGGTTCCCAAAACGATCGGCGCCTTGACATCACCCGCCCTGCCGCTATGCTTACGGAAGGGAAGCGGTAGGTACATACTACCGCGCCAATTCGAAATGACCTCTCCATCATGGAGGAAATGATACGCATGATCACCATGACGTCCGAGGCTGTCTCGCAGCTCCGCGAATTCCTCGACGAGCAGGGCACTCCCGACCACGCACTGCGCGTCTTCGTCGCACCGGGTGGTTGCTCAGGGCTGCAGTACGGCATGACCATCGACGAGCAGCCGGATGAGGGCGATGAAGTGGTCGAGACCGAGGGCGTGCGCGTTCTGGTCGACAGCTTCAGCGCGATGTACCTCGAGGGCGCTGAGATCGACTACGTCAACTCGCTGATGGGCGGCGGTTTTACTGTCAGCAACCCGAACGCGGTAGCGGGCTGTGCCTGTGGCCACTCGTTCGACGCTGGCGGCAACGCGGGCACCGCGCAGGGCTGCGGCACAGGCGTAGCGTCCGCGGGCCGCGTCTAGCGAGCGTCACACGCGAAACCGGCGCACGGTCACACCAGCGGCACGCGCTTCAGCGGGAGTGCAGGCCAGCAGGTGTGGACGTGTGCTCTGTTGTGCGCGTATTACACAACCCGGGTTTACAAAACGTCAACAGTTTCCTATACTAGGCATTCTGTAGCGGCTAGAGGCGGACCAGTGTGTTCGCCCGAGTTCGTTAGTTCCGGCGGATCGCACCAGCCGCTATCCCGCACGAAGAGCAACTTGTCATCCCCGCTGACACATGCTCCGTTCATGGGGATGGGTCTGCTCGTGTCAACTGCAGATACGCCGGGGTGCACCTCGTGCGACACACTCGAATTCCAAGCATCGAAAACTGACTGGGCAGCAGCTTGCCGGACCCCACCAGCGTGGAACCGTTCTTGCGCGCTGCACCATGTCGAGTGACAGAAGGAGTTTGACCCCCATATGAACGACGAGATGGGCAACTATGGCGTTGCCAAGATCGACGATCTGGTCAAGGACAACATGAACTCCGACGACAAGGTCGAAGTTCCCGAAGAAATCCAGACCCAGATGCGCGCTGGTGAGGACGAGGTCGAGCAGGAAGCTGATCTTGAGCGCGACCTCGATGTCCTTCAAAAACTGGATCCCAACTTCATCAATGATCCAGTGCGGCTCTACCTCCGCGAGATTGCCGAGACGCCCCTCCTGACCCATGACCAGGAGATCGACCTCGCCAAGCGCGTGGAGAACGGCGACCTCACAGCCGTGCAGCAGTTCGTCCGCGCGAACCTGCGGCTTGTGGTCTCGATTGCGAAGCGATACGTCAACCGTGGCCTGACTCTGTTGGACCTGATCCAGGAGGGGAATATCGGCCTGATGCGAGCCGTGCAGAAGTACGACTGGCGCAAGGGCTTCCGGTTCAGCACCTACGCGACTTGGTGGATCCGGCAGGCCATCACGCGGGCCATCGCGGACCAGAGCCGCACGATCCGGCTCCCGGTCCATATGGGCGACTCGATCTCGAAGTACCGCAAGACGCTGAACCTGCTCGCGCAGGACCTCGGACGCCAGCCAACGCCCGAGGAGGTCGCAGAGGCGATGTCCGTCCCGCCCGAGAAGATCCACCAGATCGTCCAGGCGGCGCAGCGGACGATCTCGCTGGAGACCCCGATCGGCAACGAGGACGACACAAGCCTCGGCGACCTGATCGCCGACGAGGTGTCCGAGACGCCGTACGAGGCCGCCAGCGAGTCGATGCTCAAGCGCGACGTAAGTGCTGCGCTCGATACCCTCTCCGCCCGAGAGAAGCTGGTGCTTCAGCTTCGATTCGGGCTTGGACAGGGACACCAGCACACGCTGGCCGAGGTGGGAGAGCAGTTGCAGATCAGCCGCGAGCGTGTCCGGCAAATCGAGAACGAGGCGCTGCAGAAGCTGCGCCGTCTGGACGGTGACCGCCTCTTCGCCTACCACCAAGAACTCTAGGCTCTCGCAGCCTGGAACAGCCTGATACAAGACCCCCGGGTGTGATCACACCGGGGGTCTTCACGTTCTTTGGGCGAATACCGAAACGCTTTCTACGTGCAGGCGCTGAGGATGACCTTCCACTCCTGTACCGAGTCGATGGAGATGATGCCGCTCGTGCTGAACGGATCCCTGTCGAGCAGCGTCCGCGCGTCGGACTCCGACTCGGTGTTGTAAACGATCAGCCCTCCCCGCTCATCGCCGAAGCGGCCAGCCTCATGCAAGGTGCCCTCGTCCAGCAGCTGCTTGAGATACTCGCGGTGGGCCGGGCGGACTTCATCGATGCGCGCCGGGTCGGCAACGTAGGTGAAGAGTGCGGCGTAAAGCGTCACGGTGATCTCCCTCTGTACACGACATGTCCGCATGGCCATACGGACAACGCCGGACGAAGCATCACTCAACCCTGTCCAGGTCCGGGCTGAGAAGGCAGAACTCGTTGCTTTCCGGATCGGCCATCATGTAGTGGACATCGTCCGGATTCTCATCGACCAGCCGCAGCGTCGCGGCACCGAGCGCCTCGAGCCGCTCTCGCTCCTCTTCCATGCTTCGGTCCACAGGTCGGATGTCGAGATGCACCCGGTTCTTGACCGTCTTCCCCTCCGGGACCGTGCCGAAGCTCAGGTGAGGATTGCCGTCCGGGTTCGCCAGCGAATGCCAGTCGTCGGCCTTGCGCCGGTACTGCCACCCCAGCACAGCCTGCCAGAACGTGCTCACCTTCTCTGGGTCAGCACAGTCGACGACAATGCCGTGGATAACCGTCATGTCGTGTACCTCCGGGGCACTCGCAGGGACGGCCGTGCCCTGCTACAAAGCGGTGCCGACGCTGCTCATCACGATCTTCCACTCCTTGACCGTGGCATCCGTAATCACGCCGCTGGTCGTGAACGGATCGTTCGCGAGCAGCTCACGCGCCTCGGCCTCCGACTCAACCCTGTAGACGATCAGCGAGCCGCTGTCATCGGTGAACGGCCCGGACTCGTGCAGCTTGCCGCTCTCCACGAGCTTCTGGAGGTACTCGCGGTGGGTCGGTCGTACCTCCTGAATCTTGTCTTTATCCTCTGTGTAGGTCAGTGTTGCTGCGTAGAGAGCCATGATCGATCCCCCTGCTTTTTCGATTCCGTGCTTACCGGTCCAGCATACCGGCACTCGCCCATTTCGTGAACCTGCCACCGGTCACACTGTCCGGTTGGAAGAGTGCCGACGGCTTGGTACTCTTTCACGTGTACGAACGATCTGAACCGGTCGCTCCGGCATCACAGCAAGGCATGCGATTCCCCATGAGCACGACGAAGACCGGCAAGGCGTCCGACAGCAAGGTCGTGCCGCTGCGGCAGCAGTACCTGCAGATTAAGGCGCGCTACCCTGACACCATCCTCTTCTTCCGCCTCGGTGATTTCTACGAGACCTTCGATGACGACGCGAAGATCGCCGCCGAGGTGCTTGACATTGTGCTGACTGGTCGCGAGATGGGCAAGGACCTCCGCGTGCCGATGGCGGGTATTCCCTACCACTCTGCGGACGGCTACATCGCCCGCCTGATTGCCGCCGGGCACAAAATCGCCGTCTGCGAGCAGATCGGCGAGACGACCAGGGGCCGCGGACTTGTCGAGCGCGACGTCACTCAGGTGATCACGCCGGGCACCGTGGTGGACCCGTCGATGCTCGATGCCCGCCAGAACAACGACATCGTCGGGCTCGCGATTGATGGCAAGCGCGCCGGCATCGCCTTCGCCGATATCACCACCGGCGAGTTCCGCACCACCCAGATCACTGCCGATGACGAGGAAGAGCTGCTGCTCGCGGTCGGTCGGGAGCTGCTGCGCCTCCACACTGCCGAAGTGGTGATGCCGGCCGACCTCACGGATAGCCTCTCGCTCCCGATGGCGTCGTGGCTGCCGGAGGGCGCCAGTACAAGCCGGAGTGAGACATGGCGTTGGCAGGAGGAGCGCGCCGCCGAAGCACTCATGCGCCACTTCGGCGTCGACTCGCTGGACGGTTTCGGAACCGGCGGAAAACCGCTCGCCACCCGCGCTGCAGGTGGGCTGCTGCAGTACCTCGAGGAGACCCAGCTCTCCGGGCTCCGGCAAATCACCTCGCTGGCCACCTACTCCACCGCCGGGTATATGACGCTTGACGCGCAGACCATACGCAATCTCGACCTGTCGGAGAGCCAGCGGGGCGACAGGCGGCACAGCCTCACGGCCGTGCTGGACCGCACCGAGACGCCGATGGGTGCCCGCCTGTTGCGGCGCTGGATCCGTCAGCCTCTGCTTGACGTCGAGGAGCTCGAAGCCCGACTTGACGGTGTGGAATTCCTGGTCAACGACGCAAGTTGCCGCGCCCGCCTGATTGAGTTGCTGGACAAGGTGAAGGACATTGAGCGCCTCGTGAACCGAGCCCTCATCGGAAACGCCACGCCGCGCGAGCTCGGCACCTTGCGTGACACACTCGCCGTGCTGGCAGACATCGGTCCGATCGGCCAGCAGGTGCCGCACGCCAGGCCGATTCCAGCCCACAGTGACCTCGCCGAGCTGCTCGAGAGCGCCTTGGTGGAGGACCCGCCGGTCAACTGGGGCAAGGCCCAAGTAATCCGCAGCGGCTTCGCGAGCGACCTGGACGGCTATCGCCTCAAGGCGTCGGAGGCGCGGGAGTGGATCGCCAACCTCGAGCGCACGGAGCGCGAGCGCACCGGCATCAAGTCGCTCAAGGTCGGCTACAACCGTGTCTTCGGCTACTACATCGAGGTCACCACGGCGGCCCTCGCATCGGCTGACCGGGACCGCATGGCGGCGGGGGAATCCGGCGGTGCCCTGCCGGAGGAATACATCCCGAAACAGTCTCTCACCAACGCGACGCGCTACTTCACACCCGAGCTCAAGGAGTACGAGACGCTCGTGCTCAATGCCGAGGGGACGCTCTCCTCAATGGAGCAGGATGTCTTCCATCGGGTCATGCGCCAGGTCGCCGAGCAGGCTGGCAAACTCCTGGAGACCGCTGCTGCCATTGCCTGGCTTGACACAATCGCGGCACTGGCGGACGTGGCCGCTCGCAACAGCTACGTCCGACCGGAAATCGACGAGAGCCCCGTCGTCGAGATCAGCGCCGGACGCCACCCGGTGCTGGAGACAACCTTGCCCGCCGGCGAGTTCGTGCCGAACGATGCCCGGCTCGACAGTGATGACGACCAGATCATCATCCTGACGGGACCGAACATGGCTGGAAAGAGCAGTTGGCTGCGGCAGGTGGCACTCATCGCGCTGATGGCGCAGATCGGATCGTTCGTACCGGCGTCGCGGGCGCGAATCGGCCTCGTCGACCGCATCTTCACGCGCATCGGCGCCCAAGACAACATCGCAACCGGCCAGAGCACATTCATGGTCGAAATGCTCGAGACGGCGAATATCCTCCACCACGCGACGCCGCGCAGCCTAGTGGTGCTGGACGAGATCGGTCGGGGCACCAGCACCTACGATGGCCTCGCCATCGCCCGGGCCATCGTCGAGCACCTGCACAACGCCTCCCACCTTGGCTGCAAGACGCTCTTCGCGACGCACTACCACGAATTGACGGAGCTGGCGGGCGTGCTGCCGCGGGTCCGGGCCTTCCGCATGGAGGTCCTTGAAGAGGGTGACCAAGTGATCTTCCTGCGACAGGTCGTTCCCGGCGGTGCTGACCGCTCCTACGGCATCCACGTCGCCCAGCTGGCCGGCCTGCCACGGGCGATCGTGCGCCGCGCGTCGGAGATCCTCACCGACTTGGAGTCGAACGGTCACGGCGACCAGCAACCGGGCACGCGGCGGCAGGCCATGGCGCAATCAGCACCCATTGAGCCAGCGAACCTGCAGTTGACCTTCTTCAACGAGGAGCCGGCAGTCGTCGGCCGGCTTCGGAACCTCGACGTCGAGTCGCTCTCCCCGCTCGAAGCGCTCAACCTGCTCTACGAGCTGAAGCGCGAAGTCACGCCGTAGCCGCCCCTGTCCTCGCACGGATC
Source organism: Thermomicrobiales bacterium (assembly GCA_035936055.1). Lineage (GTDB taxonomy): Bacteria > Chloroflexota > Chloroflexia > Thermomicrobiales > UBA6265 > JACCVC01. The sequence continues at coordinate 1,499 of DASYWL010000129.1, read as the reverse complement.
TGTAGAGATGAACCCTGGCCCTCCCGGAGGGTATGTCCTCTCAGGCGACTCGCGATACTCGCCCCTACGGCGTCGCTACGCCTCTGCCTCGTCGAACATGATGACCGATCGGAGCGTCTCGCCGCGCTCCATGGCGTGGAACGCATCCTCGACGTCGTCGAGCGCAATCTTCTTCGTCACCACATCGTCAAGATCGAGCCGGCCCTGCTCATACCAACTCGCCAGCATCGGAAAGTCTCGCGTCGGTAGGCAGTCGCCGTACCAGCTGAACCGTATCGTGCCGCCGAGATCGAACAGCTTGCCCAGCGGCACCTGCTCGATTGTCGACCCCGGGCCTGCCACGCCGACCACGACGCAGGTGCCGGCGAGGTCACGGGCGAGCAACGCCTGCATCGTCGTCTCCGCCCGGCCGACGGCCTCGAACGAGAAGTTGACGCCGTGCCCGCCGGTGATCTCCTTGATCTTCTCGACGGGATCGACCTCCATGGCGTTGACGAGATGCGTCGCCCCGAAGCCCCTTGCCCACTCCAGCTTCTTCGGATCGACATCGACCGCGATGATGGCCGTCGCGCCCGCCAGCACTGAGCCCATGATGATCGAGTCGCCGACACCACCACAGCCGAACACGGCCACGGACGATCCCGGCTCGACCTTGCCGGTGTAGAGCGCGGCTCCGACGCCTGTCATGACGCCGCAGCCAATCAGGCTCATCTGCGCGGACGGCAGCCCCTCCCGAACGGGCACGCACTGGCCCGCATGCACCAATGTGTGCGTGGAGAAGGTGCCGAGCCCCAACACCGGGTTGAGCTCAATGCCGTCCCGTTCGGCAGTCATCTTCTGCGTCGCGTTCAGACTCGCCGCGCAGAGATGCGGCTTGCCAGCCTCACAGAATCGGCAACCGCCGCAGGGCGCGCGCCACGCCAAGATGACATAGTCGCCTGCCCTGACGTTCGACACCCCCACCCCGACGTCCTCGACGACTGCGGCCCCCTCGTGTCCGAGCAGCAGTGGTACCACGTCCGGCCCGAACACGCCGTTCTTGGCGGAGAGGTCGGTGTGGCATACACCGCTTGCGAGGATCCGCACTCTCGCCTCGCCGGGCCCCGGCGCCGGCACGACGACTCTTTCGAGCCCGATAGGCTCGCCGATCTTCCGCGCGACCGCCCCTGTCGCGATGATCGCCTCAGCCATACCACACACCCTTTCCTGCAATGTGAGAACCCGCTCTCATGGCATTCTAGTAATCGTGCACGGGCTTGGCAATGCACCGCGGGACCTGGTTGAGGCGCATGCGAGTGGTTGACCAGTGGTGGCACTGCCAAGTGTGGACGCTTCTGGGGCAACGCAGACAGCCGGGCGCTAGCGCCCGGCTGTCGTCACCCCTCCTGAACTGAAAACGCCTGTTAGGAGCTTGCGCCAACAGGTTACGGGCGACGTGTCGGGCGGGTGTCCCACCGATAGCGGCGCCAGCTCTCGCGCACGAGGCGACCGATGATGAT
>DASYWL010000128.1:0-2042 GCA_035936055.1 Thermomicrobiales bacterium | reverse complement strand
ATCGGTGGGTGGTCGCAGAGTCAGCAACCCGCATCGGCGGCCGTCAATCGGGATCGCCACCTCACGACGCCGGGGTGGCCGTTGTCGCTCCCTCCGCGTCGACGAGTGTGATAGTGACACTCAATGTGCCCTCATCATTCGGTGTCAGCACCGCCTGACCCTGAATGCCCGATTGGTTGAGCTCTTGGAGTTCGACAATCAGCGAGCCGTCCTCGTCCGGCTCACCCTCGATATTGCCGCACGCTATGTAGGTGCCGATGTTCTCGGCGCTTTCGTGCACGTTGATCGCATGCCCCTCGGTCAGCAGATCATCGATGGATGTGTCCACCGTTGACTGGCTGCGAGCAAGCACGTTCGACGCTCCAGCCTGATCAACTGGAACGGGAGACGCGTCCGGCGTGCCCTCGAGCGCCGCGCCGGTGACGTCCTCAAGCGGATAGACGATGTCGCCAAGCTGTTCACACGTCCCACTGTGGATATGGGCCGGATGGGCGGCCGGGGGTTCCCCTGTAGGGGTGGCGTTCTGCGCGCTCACCAGTGTCGCGCTGGCCGTTAGCCCGACCATCAGGGAGATGATAGCCAGGATCGCTCCGAACATTCGCCTTCTCATGGTTGTTGACCCTCCAACTATCTATCGACAAGCGGATAACCGGTAGACGGGCGCGCAGCGCTGCGCCGTCCATTCGCAATCGCATGCCGTGTGCCACCCGCCACCGCACTGGCCGCTACACCGGCAAGCGAAACAGCAGCGCCCCGTGCCGGTTGGCGGGGCGCCGCTGTCAACGTTTATCGGCTTGGGATCCAGCCACAGATTGCTTCGGAAGACGCACGCGCCAGCGCTCGCCTGCGATGGCCTATGGCTACCCCTGCGGCGTGGCGTAGAGCTCCGCCTCCTCGTCGAGCAGGGTGACCGTCACGCCGGCGGTGCCGTCACCGTGGTCGGTGAAGGTCGCCTGCCCAACCACGCCGGAATCGTTCACTTCGTGCAGCACGATGCTCAGACTCTCCGTCTCGATTTCGCCTTCGATTGCGCCACAGGCGATCGCGGTTTCCATGTTCTCGCTGTTGTAGACGTTCACCACGTACTGCCCCTCGAGCAGTTCCTGCAGGCTGGCGTCCACCTGTGAGACGCTGCGCCCGATGACGTCGCCAGGCAGTCCCGTCTCCGCCGGCACCGGCGACGCGCCCAGCGTTCCCTCGACCTCGACCGGCTCCGTCGTCACGCTCTCGAGCTGATAGGCGCTCTCGTCGAGATCCTCGCAGGTGCCCGTGTAGATATTGGCCGGATGCACCACAACCGGTTCCGGCGACGCCGACGGAGTCGCGCCCTCCTGCCCAGAGACGACAACGGGGCCCGCCCGGACGCCGAGCGTCAGCGAAAAGGCAGCGAGTACGATTGCGGGGAGTCTCGACCTCATCGCAAAACCTCCTGAAGGATCAACTCGAAAGACCCGCAGGAGCCGACGTCATTCTTGAAAAGGCTCCACGCAGGAGACGTGCCACCTGCGGGTCGGCTGATGGAAGGCCGCGGCCAGTGTCTTGCGTGGGGAACGACATCGCTACGGCGGAGGTAACGGCCCGATATCGGGTACCCCACCGCCCGGGATCAATCGGGTCGAAAGGACATGTTTCATGCAGTCCCGCTGGGCAATCATCGTGTTGGTTGTCGTGCTGCTGGTTGCCGCGGTCGTCATTGGCGTGTGGTGTGGGCCAACAACGAGGACCAGCTGGGCTCCGCTGTCGTGACGGGCGTCGTCTCCGCCATGACGCTTCGGTACACGGTCCGATGAGCACTTTGCACCCGCCTGCGTGGCATAGCTCGTGCAGGAACCTGATGGATGGCCGCCATGCGGTGGGCCTAACGATTCTGACAACAGGAGGACCCGCATGTCCTACCCCTATCCTCAAGATCGGCACCGTGATCGCAAGGAAGAGGGCGACCAGCCCTACAAGGACGCCGCCGAGGCCTACGGGCAGCAGGAGGCCGAGCTGGAGCGTAAGGCCGGCCAGGATGACCCACAACGCGATGAGGCCGAGAGCAT